>JANONN010000114.1:0-2876 GCA_031420835.1 Ignavibacteriales bacterium
CAAGATCCTTGGCATTTCGGTCGAAGGCCATCGTTCTGCTGACCCGAACGCCGTCATTGCCAATACTGGTTTGAAAGTCAGGGATGAGATTACTGTTCCGGGCGAACAGACTCGTACTGCCATCGAACGACTGCACGGTCTCCGACTCTTCGATGATGTCCAGATTCTGATTGAACAACGTGTGGAAAACGGTATCTATCTGCTCATTAAGGTTCGAGAAAACCCTCGCCTTGAAAAAATCGAGCTTGTCGGCAACGATGAGCTGAGCGAAAGTGACATCAACAAGAAGATCAACCTCGCCAAAGGGCAACTCATTAATCGTCAGGAACTGTCCAACATCGTTCGTGTCTTAAAAAAAGCGTACGAAGAGGATGGCTACCTGAATGCCATCATTAAGCCCGAGCTTGTTGCGGGCGACGATACGACCGGCCGCCGTATTGTTCTTCGCATTACCATTGATGAAGGACCAAAAGTGAAGGTGGATCGGATTCGCTTCTTCGGGAACAAAGCATTTGATGACGGAGATCTCAGGGGGGAGATGAAGGAAACGAATGAAAGCGCTTGGTGGAAATTCTGGGCGAGCAACAAATTCGACCCGAAGAAGTTCAAAGAAGACAAAGACCTGATCGTTAGTTCCTACCGTAAGAACGGATACCGGGATGCTGAAATCCTTAAGGACTCTATTTCGTACGATGAGTCAAAGAAATATCTTACGATTGACATTTATGTGTACGAGGGCCCGTTATACAAGCTTCGCAACATCCGATGGGAAGGGAATACTGTTTATACCACTGAAGTTCTGAACGAACGGTTAGGTTTCAAGAGCGGCGATTCTTACGACAAGGAGAAATTCGATCAGAACATCCAGCGCAATGAACAGGAAACCGACGTTGCCTCTCTCTACTACGATAGCGGATACTTGTTGTTCCAAATTGAACCAGAAGAGATCAGAGTTGCCGACGACAGTTTGGACATTGTCATCCGGTTGCGGGAAGGGAATCAATTCAGGATCGGCCAGGTGCTCATTGCGGGTAACTCGAAGACGTATGAAAAGGTCATTCGGCGCGAGCTTTATACAAGGCCAGGCGATTATTTTAGCCGGCAGGCGATCATCAGGAGCATCCGCCAACTGGCTCAGTTGAATTACTTTAATCCGGAAAAGATCAAACCTGACACCCGCATCATAGATGAAAAAACGGTTGATCTGATCTACTCCGTTGAAGAGAAATCGAGTGATACGTTCAACATGTCGGTCGGGTACAGCGGTGCGTTTGGATTCAACGGTGCGTTGGGGTTGACCTTCAACAACTTCTCGCTCACTGAGCCACTGCGTGGGGGCGGAGGGCAGATGCTCAATTTTGACTGGCAATTTGGTGAGGGTAATCGTTACCAGACGTTTACCATCAGCTTTCAAGAACCGTGGATGTTCGATTCGCCGACGCTCTTTGGTGTAAGCTTGTTCGACACGCGGCAGATTTATTACTACGACATTCGACTTTATGGCGGCAGTGTTCGTGTTGGACGCCGATTGAATTGGCCGGACGACTACTTCCGTGGCGAATGGAGCTTACGATTCCAAAAGAACGTTGTGAACCAAGGCGGTGACTTCTACACCGCAGGGACTTCAACGCAGTTTGGTTTTACCCAAGTTCTTTCCCGCAACAGCACGGACAGCCCCATTTTCCCATCGCGTGGTTCGAACTTCTCACTCCTTACCGAAGTCTCCGGCGGTCCATTTCTTCCGGGAACCGCTCGATATCACAAACATGTGTTCTCCGCAGAATGGTATATACCGATTCTTAATAGTGCGCGGATTGCATTAATCAACTCGGGCACTCTTGGATACATCTTTGGGTTCGAGAAGAATTCTTTCATCCCGATTCAAGATTATTTCTTTATGGGTGGTACCGGGCTTGGTCAGTTCTCAACGACCCCTCTTCGTGGTTACGAAGATCGTGGCGTCGGTCCACGCACCCCCAACAACCAACCGATCGGCAGCAAAGCGATGCTGAAATACTCAACCGAACTTCGATTTGCGATTACCATTAATCCCATTCCGATCTACACACTTGCATTTGCGGAAGCGGGGAACATCTGGACTGATCAAGGCGTTCAAGACCCGCTGGATCTCAAACGCTCGGCAGGTATTGGTGTACGATTACTTATTAATCCCATCGGGCTGATCGGCTTCGACTACGCGTACGGTTTTGATGCACCATTGCTGGGGCAACCTCCTTCGGGATGGAAATTCCACTTCCAGTTTGGACGGAACTTCTAAGATCATCGTCGAACAGACAGCAATTTTTGAATAACTCTTCTTCACACACACAATCAAGGGAACTACAACAATGAAACGAATCCTTGTTCTCGCGCTGACGCTGGCTCTCGGAGTCTCGCTCGGTGCAGCTCAGGCAGTAAAGCTCGCGTTCGTAGATTCAGAAGTCATCTTGCGTGAGCTTCCGGAAGCACAGAAAGCCCAAAAAGATCTCGAGGTTATGGTAAAAACTTGGCAAGACGAACTCGAGAAAATGGGACAGACCCTCCAAAAGGAAGTCGAAGAATACCAAAAGAAAGAAGCTCTCTACAACGCCCAGAAGAAGGAAGACGAACAACGACGCCTTGCGGAGATGCAGCAGCGAGCGCGTGACTTCCAATACCAGAAGTTCGACACACGAGTCGGAGAGGCTTCGACCGAACGGGAGAAACGTCTCACGCCAATTCGTGACAAGATCTTGAAATCCATCGAAGAAGTGGCCAAGGAGGAAGGATTTTCTTTTGTCTTCGATAAAGCAAACGATGTTATCCTCCTCTATGCGGATGTGAAGTTCAATCTTACGTACAAGGTGCTCGATAAGTTGAAACGAGGGACGGGCAAG
>JANONN010000115.1:0-1649 GCA_031420835.1 Ignavibacteriales bacterium
CCTCCGTGGTGGCCAGGCGTGACTCGAGCACTCTCGTTACAGTTTCTTCCATCACAATCGGATCGACCCCCCGGTTGGAAACACCAACGCGAATCTGGGGATAGATCAGCTTCGGCAGCAAATCCACTTGAAGCGTGGAAAGGAAATAGCCACCGAGCACGATAATTACAGAAACTATTAGCATCGTGCCGACAGGGTGCGAAATCGCCCAGTTGGCGAGCGTGCGCTTGCCTCCTATCTCGAGCCTTGCAAGTTCTGTCTGCTTAGCGTTATTATTTGGTGATTCCGGGGACTTGGGGGTTCCCATAAGTTCGCTCCTTTGTTACTCGCACAACCATGTTGTCATTCAGGTTGCTTTGACCTACCACCACAACTTGATCGCCATCTTTCACTCCTTCCAGGATCTCTGAATTCACGTTATCTCGAATACCAAGCGTTATCGTCCGTCGCTTGACGACAGTGTCCTCCACCACAAACACAAAGTTCTTTCCATCGGCAGACGTTATGATCGCATCGTTGGAAAGTACAAGGGCGTCATTACGATGGGACGTTGTCAGTTCTGCCCGTGCAAACATTCCGGGAAGAAGCCGCGAATCTCGATTCGTCAATTGTACTTCCACCTTCACCAAGCGACTCACGGCATCGCTGACGGGATAGATCCTTCTTACTCGCCCCGGAAACTTGTCGGACAGATAAGCATCAACTCTTACATCTACAGGATCGCCCACGTTGATTTTTGGGATTTCAAGTTCGGAGACATTGATTTCAATGACAAGGTTGGTCGGATCCGAAACAATGAGCAAGAGATTCCTCGGCACTGCAATATCCCCTTGTCGTGCACCGCGATGGGTTACAACGCCAGTCAATGGAGAACGAATTGTGGTATAGTTGAGCAACACCTTTTGATACTCAAGCCTCGCCTTCGCGACTTCATAACGGGAACGCGCCTGGTCGTATTCTTGACCGGAGACCAACTTTGACTCAAACAGTTTCTTCAACCGTTCGTAGTTCCCTTTTGCATCTATCATTTGGGCTTCGGCCTCATTCGTCTGCGCCCGAAGCACGGACGCATCAAGTTGAACGAGAATTTCACCGGCTTTGACATGATCCCCCTCCTCTACATCGAGTTTGATGACCTTTCCTTCAGTCTGCGCAATGATCTTCACTTCGTTTTTTGCAGCGATCGTTCCCGTTGCCGAGACGGCGGACGAGATCGCAAGCCGTCTCGCCCGCTCAACCTCCACCAATACAGTTGGGCGTCTATCAACAGCACCCCCCGGATTCCCGGGAGAGTTCCCACAGCCAACCAATCCAACCGCAGCAAGCAATGAAACCATCAGAAAGCATCTACTCAGTATGAACTGCAAGAAACTCTTCTCCTTTCAAATCAAAAAGGTGCGACAGGTTTTCTTGCCACACCTTTGAATAAGAACACGTTGACCCACTTCACGCTCCGTTTTGATGCCGGTTACTCATAGCGGAGTGCGTCAATGACGTTGGCGTTGGCAGCTTTCCATGCAGGGTAAATGCCAAAAAAGATACCGACAAGCGACGCAAAAGTAAAACTCATCATGATCGCATCAGGAGAGACTATTGATGGAAGATTTCCGTAGGTGGTGATGATGTATGATGCTGCTATCCCTAACCCG
>JANONN010000116.1:0-3115 GCA_031420835.1 Ignavibacteriales bacterium
CAGTACAGTGGTGATGATGGTAGGTCCACCGGGCGTACCTGTAATCAAATACGGTTGTTGGTCCTTCAGGACAATGGTTGGCGTCATCGCACTCAGCATTCGCTTACCGGGTTGAATTGCATTTGCTTCACCCCCTAACAAACCGTATTGATTTGGAACTCCCGGCTTCGCTGAGAAATCATCCATTTCGTTATTCAGTAAGAAACCAACTCCCGCTACTACGACCATGGAGCCGAACCAACTGTTGATCGTCGTCGTAACACTCACCGCATTTCCCCATCGGTCAACAATGGAATAATGAGTAGTCTCAGAGCCTTCTCGAACCGTGACGGCACCGTGAGAGATTTGACTGCTTGGAACCGCCCGTGTTGTATCGAGAAGTTGTCGGCGCTCGTTGGCGTAGCTTTTCGAAATGAGTCGCTCGAGCGGCACCGGATAGAAATCGGAATCTCCCAAGTATTGCGTGCGGTCGGCATACACAAGCTTCATCGCTTCGGCCATAAGGCTGACGGTCTTGGACGATCCAAATCCCATGGCGCGAATATCGTTAGGCTCGATCAGATTTAGCAGTTGGATCAGTGCAATTCCACCTGAGCTTGGCGGCCCCATAGAGATGATTTCATAACCTCGATACGTGCCACGTACAGGGGGTCGTTCCATTGGTTGGTAAGCCTCAAGATCCGAGTACGTGATCAGCCCTCCTCCACGCTTCATCTCTCGAACGATCAGGTTAGCCGTCTTCCCTTTGTAGAACCCATCTCGACCGGCTTTCTTAATGCGCTTGAGGGTTTCGGCGAGATCTTTTTGGACTAGGATGTCCCCCTCTTCATACGGTTGCCCGTTCTTCGTGAAAATCTTTCGAGTCGCAGGGAACAAGGAAAGGTTCTTAACGTCACTCTTTAGCGCTTCCGCAAAACGGTAGCTGATAGGAAATCCTCGGTTGGCAAAATCAATGGCGGGCTGAATGACCTGCTCGCGCTTTCGTGTTCCGTACTTCTCCAGCGCATACAGAAGCCCTGCCACCGAGCCGGGGACACCAGCTGACAAATGCCCGACTTCACTTCGAGACGACTGAAATGTTCCGTGTTCATCTAAATACATATCCCGATGTCCGGCCGCAGGCGCTTTTTCCCGATAATCAATCGTGGTGGTTCTTCCATCAGCCATTCGAATCACCATAAAGCCGCCGCCGCCGATATTGCCTGCCTGTGGGAATGTCACGGCAAGAGCGAAACCGACCGCGACAGCGGCGTCAACAGCGTTTCCGCCTCTCTTCATAATCTCGATTCCCACGCGCGATGCAAACTCATCTGCAGAAACGACCATGCCCTTCCTTCCGCGAATTGCGTCCTTTGATGCACTCTGAAGAGTTAAGCACAGAACCGAACAAGCAACGAAAACACTGAGGGATATTCGCAATCGAGACATGGTACAAACGTTCTTATTTGGGGGATGAGAGATCAGCTTTGCAACTGGGGTTTCTGGAAAACTCTGAGGTGCGACGCACTCGTTACCATTGCAAGTGAGTCGCACGCAAGTAATCGGCCAACCCGGCAGCTGTCTAGCGGGCATTCTTAAAACGGAAGATCGCTTTCTTTTTCGGGAGCTTGCGAATCTGCGACCGGTGGTCCAGGTTCTGCCGAGGAGCCGCTGCTTCCTTTGGAATCCAGCATCACCATTTCATCCATCACAATTTCCGTAATGTAGCGCTTCACACCGTTCTTGTCGTCGTAGTTCCTGTACTGAAGTCGTCCTTCAAGATAAATCTTGCCACCCTTTTTCAGATATTCGCCGCAGATTTCGGCCAGCTTTTTCCATGCCACAATGTTGTGCCATTGAGTTCGTTCTTGCAGGTTTCCCTCTGGGTCTTTCCAACTTTCGTTCGTGGCGACACTAAACGTCGCAACGGCAACCCCACTGTTGGTATAACGGAGTTCCGGGTCTTTACCAAGGTTGCCAATTAAGATTGCTTTGTTGACGCTGCGAGTTGCCATTGGGATTCCCTCCAGAAATGTTTGCGAACCTGCCTGCTGTCAGGCATGGCTTGGAGAAAATAGGAGAAAAGCGAGTGAATGTCAAGGATTCCACAAGAGACTTTGAGTCAAGAGACTTTGACCGCTCTGCGGGATGCGCCATCGTTTCTTGCGCATCCCTGCCCAAGGCGGGCGCCTTTGGCGACACACAGGTTATCGCCATTTCATTTCAAATACGAAACAGGTTGTCCGCGTTAGCAACCACATCGTTTGTCGCTGCACGACAATATCGCGCATTTCCTTCAGCGGTGTGCTCGCCCCGTCCCGCTTTGCGGGATCGGGGCTTACGAGAATCTCCCCAAGACCTATTGTTTGCAGGTGAGTTCCATCGGGAGAAAGCACTACAAGTGAATTCGCCGTAACGACGAAATATCCACTATCTGTTTGTGCCAAGGCAATCGCATCTTTCAGCAGTCCCTCTCCCATACGCCGTACAAGATTGCCGAAGTAATCGTATTCCACTATGCGATCTCGCTCCAGCACCAACACTCTGTCATGTGATGTCACAGTAATCATGACAGGGCTAGTCAGTCGTGCAGGTGCGCGCTCTCCATCGCCGAACGACCGTTCGAATCTCCCGCTCACATGGAACTTTACAACGCGAAGGTTCTCGCCGTCAAGAACAAACATATCGCCGAAGCGGGAAACCGCCACACCGAGCGGATATCCGAATCGTGCTCTGCTCTCGATCGTGTCTCGTGTCGCAAGAGTGGAGATAAAATTGAGGTTTCGATCGAACCGCTGAATTCGATGATTGCCATAATCGGCCACGAACAGATTGATGCCATCGCTCGCGATGCCGGAGGGTCGATCAAACGCACCTGCCTCCCAACCAAACCCGCCAATAGCTATCGGGGAACCAGCCTGCCATCTGTCTGGCAGGGAGGAAGTTTCTTTGAAGACCAAAAGGGAATGATCACTGCGGTCGATAACTGAAACCCACCCTTGGGGAAGAACGACCATCCTCGCTGCTTCTTGAAATGTTCCGAACGAGGAGTGCTCAACAAGGAGAAGACGCCCCTGGAAGGCGAAACACACCGAATAGCAAACTGCAAGACTCAGCGCAAGTAGCGCTGCCATGA
>JANONN010000117.1:0-12005 GCA_031420835.1 Ignavibacteriales bacterium
AAACAAACTTCGATGCCGTCTCAATAGCCTGCATCAAACGCTTAGAACGGCGCATGAACAACAGACCAAGAAAAATACTAAATTATCAAACACCACGCGAAGTCTTTAACCGGCGTGTTGCACTTGCTCATTGAATCCAGCGAAGATGATACAACCATCCCTTCACTAAATCCATCCATCCACCAATCCATCCATCCACCACTCCCGCTTTATTTCTCTGCCATCGTCTTCAACCTTGCCGCTTCAAACTCATCCCCCTTGTTCCATACAGGAAGAGAAGGGTTATTGGCAATTCGCATTGTTACTCGCAGAACGAACTCCCCCTGTTGAATCGCGCCGTCAAAAGTCCAATCGTCTCGCAGCTCATCGCTTGGCTGGTGGTAGTGCTTTTCGTTGTATTGATCCACCATCTCTTTGGCATATGTCGGTGGCTTGCCGATGAAATCGGTTCCGTTATCCAAATACAGCACGGGAATTCCCACCTTCGCAAAGTTGAAATGATCGGAGCGATAGAAATATCCCTGCTCGGGGTACGCATCTGGCTTCACAGTCATTCGCATCTCTTTCGCGACCGCATCCACTTCAGCGCCTAAGTTCGAGCGGTCCCAACCGAGGAATGTAATGTCGGTTGTCTTTCCCCAGATGTTGATCCCGTCAATGTTCATATTGGCGGCGATGTTTGCAAGCGGGACGGTGGGATTCTGAGCATAGTACTGTGAGCCAAGAAGTCCATACTCCTCTGCGGCGACGGCGGCAAAGAGAATCGAGCGCTTCGGTTTTGTTTGCGTTGCGGAGAGTGCCTTTGCCAGCGTGAGCATCATCGAAGTGCCGGAAGCGTTATCAAGCGCCCCGTTGTTGATCGAATCGCCATTAACCGGTTTGCCAATTCCCAAGTGATCGTAGTGGGCGGAGAAGATGATGTATTGCTTGCTCAGTTCCGGATCGCTGCCGGGAAGCAGTCCGACAATGTTGTTAGTCGCAAGTTTGCGGACGGTGAATTTCATGGATGTGGCGACCTTCAACCCTAATGGCACCGGTTTGAAGTCGCGACTCTCGGCATCTTTCATGAGCTTGGCAAGATCGAAGCCTGCCATTGTAAGATATTTCTTCGTGGCATCCTCGGTTGTCCATGCCTTCAGCGTGATTTTCCCTGCCGGGGCTTCTGCATCGAGTTCGAACCGCTCGCGCGACCATGAGTTTTGCACAACCTGATACGGATAACCTGCCGACTCATTCGTGTGAATGATAATCGCACCGACTGCGCCTTTCTTGGCGGCGATCTCGTATTTATACGTCCAACGCCCATAGTATGTGCGCGCCTTGCCGCCGAAGAATGCCGGGTCATCGGATGGTGGATCGTTGTTGAGCATCAGCAGGACCTTCCCCTTCACGTCCATGCCTTTATAGTCATCCCACTTCTGCTCCGGCGCGTCCACTCCGTAGCCGACAAACACCATCTCTGCATCCTTCAGCGAGACATTCGTCTGAAGGAAACCGCTCATAATGACAGCTTCGTTCGAGACGTGAAGAGGAAGGGACTTTCCGCCGCGTTTTATTTCAATTGTTGAGCCGGGAAGAAGTCGCGTGCCGATGATGGGCACCTTCTGGAGGTAGGTTCCACCATCGCCCGCCGGCTCAAGTCCAATGGTTTTGTATTGCGACACGATGTAGTCTGTGGCCAGAGAATCTCCGCGTGTTGCAGGCGCTCGTCCCTCCATCGTATCGGATGAGAGAGTGGCAACATGCTCACGCAGTCGCTCCGCAGTGATTTCCTGAATCGCGCGATCGAAATCGCTTGGTCCGCAGCTAATGAGGAAAACTGCAAGAAGAAGAAAAGCAGGCAGACGGTGTTTCATGGCAATAACTCCTGATAAGGTGAAAGGACAACTACGAATCGCGGGAAAGCAAGTTAGGAAACGAATTGCGTTGATGCAATCGTTTCTGTCGATATTGGGAGAGATAGCACAACTTCGCTTCTTGAATCTCACGCAGTGCGTTGGTATATTGGGCAGTGATGAACCTACCCAGAGAATGACTTCCAAAATGGCAGAGAATCGTCTCGTCTTCAGAGTTCATGCTATTCAGCGGATGTTTGAACGGGGCATCACAGAAAAGGATATTCAGGTGATCCTGAAAAATGGAAAGACTATTAAATCTGTAACTACTCAGCGTCTTCACGAAAAGGAGTGTGGTCTTGATATCTTGGTGCAGACCCCCCTGCCCGCCCGCCTGTTGGGTTCGGGCGGGTAGTCCCCCTAAGAGGGGGACGGTTTTCATTTTCAGTTTTGAACTGAGGAAAAAAATCCTCTCCCCTCGTAGGGGAGAGTTAGAGTGGGGTCTCATGGAATTACCGTCTGTGTCCTATAAAAAAACGTTCAACCAAACAGTACACTGAGTAGTTACTTAAATCTTATCCTGATGACAGGCCTTATCCGAGCCGTCTTGTCATGGGATGGGTGAAGAACCGACCATTACATGTTGTGGTTGCAGATAACGAAGTGGATCGCGAAACGATTATTATCACCGTGTATGAACCGGACAAAGAACAATGGGAATCAGATTTTGAGCATAGGAGGTTGCCATGAAATGTATTGTTTGTAAAAATGGGGAAACGCACGACGGCAAGTCAGTGATTACTCTTGTTAGGAACTCCACAACACTCGTATTCAGAGAGGTTCCTGCGCAGGTTTGCCAAAACTGCGGAGAAGAGTACGTCTCTGAGGAAACAACCTCTCGATTACTGAAAATCGCCGAGGAAGCAGCACGCGCAGGTGTACAGGTTGACGTTCGTGAGTATATGGCGGCTTGATCTCATCAGCATGCCAGAATCTTTCGCCAAATTGTGTAAAAAGATTCCCGCTTTCGCGGGAATGACCAGAAGCTAATGGCAAAATCACTCACCAAATATGTCTGTCAATCGTGCGGATATGTTTCACCGCGGTGGGTTGGAAAGTGTGCCAACTGCAGTGAGTGGAATACATTTGTCGAAGAGGCCACAACTCCACTCAAAATTGTTCGCAAAAGTGGAATGCCATCGAAGATCCAGCCTGTCAAGATGGAGGACGTTGAGAGGGATGAGTCTCCGCGGCTCCGCACGAACATCGGCGAATTTGATCGCGTGTTAGGTGGGGGCATCGTTGAGGGCTCGCTTATTTTGTTAGGCGGTGATCCCGGCATCGGTAAATCTACGTTGATGATGCAGATTGCGCTTCAACTGAAGGACTCCGTGGTGCTCTATATTACAGGTGAGGAGTCCGTCAGGCAGATCAAACTGAGAGCAGAGCGGCTGCAAGCGGCATCGGCTCCCAACATTCTGTTGCTGGCTGAGACAAACCTTGATCTGATTCTCGATGTGATCGAACGTGGTGAGCCGGACGCGATCGTTGTTGATTCAATTCAAACCATGTATCGGCCCGGACTTGAAAGCGCCCCAGGGAGTGTGAGTCAAGTGCGCGAGTCAACTGCGTTGCTCCTGCGACTTGCAAAGACACGTGGCATTCCGGTCTTTCTTATCGGCCACGTGACGAAAGAAGGAGTGATCGCAGGCCCGCGTGTGATCGAGCATATGGTGGATACCGTGCTGCAATTCGAGGGAGAAGCGCACTATTCATATCGCATCCTTCGCGCGCTCAAGAACCGTTTCGGCTCGACCAACGAGATCGGCATTTTTGAAATGCACGACACAGGATTACGCGAAGTCGTCAATCCATCTGAGGTTTTCCTCTCCGAACGGCGATACGGAACTTCCGGATCTACGGTCGCAGCGAGCATCGAAGGTACTCGACCGATCCTCGTTGAGGTTCAGGCACTCGTGAGCTCTAGCAACTATGGAGTTCCACAAAGAAACACAACGGGCGTTGATTACCGCCGGCTCTCACTTCTTCTTGCAGTTCTTGAAAAACGAATGGGACTTCATCTTGGCGGGTTCGATGTGTTCGTGAATATTGCAGGCGGCGTCAAAATCGATGAGCCGGCGATTGATCTCGGCATCGCAACGTCCATTACTTCCAGTTTGCGAGACGTTCCGGTGGATTCATCGAGCGTGGCTGTTGGTGAGATTGGTCTTGGCGGTGAGATACGCACCATTGGTCAGATCGAGAAGCGTGTTCAGGAGGCCGCGAAGTTGGGATTCAAGCGGATCATCGTGCCGCAAAACAATCTCAAGGGTATAAAGGGAAACGGGGAAATCGAAGTCATCGGGGTTGACAGAATCGAAAAAGCCCTTGAGGTTCTTCTCTGATTCCCCATATTGAAGATTGAATCATTTAGCCATTGATTCATTGTGATTCATTGGCTCAATGGTCCCGATGACTCAATAACCCAATAGCTCAATCATCAATTCACGCTCCTCCTTATGAAGAAACTCGTCCTCGCTACACGCAATAACCATAAGATCGAAGAACTGAGGACACTCTTGGCTGATCTCAATTTGGAAATCGTCACACTCGACGACTTTTCCAACGTGCCCCCATTGGTAGAAGACGGCTGGACGTTTCTAGAGAATGCGTTGAAGAAAGCGCGAACCGTTTTTCAATACACGAATCTGCCATCCTTAGCGGATGATTCGGGGCTGGAAGTGTTCTTCTTAAATCGGCGCCCGGGTGTTCGTTCGGCTCGCTACGCTGGAGAACACGCGACGGATGAACAGAATAACGAAAAGCTGTTGAACGAAATGCGCGGAGTTGCACCGCGACGACGGCGTTCGCAATTCCGGGCGGTCATTGCACTGGTAGGTCCTGGTTTTGAAGACGTTGCCGAAGGAACCTGCACCGGCCAACTTGCCGAATCGCCACACGGGACGAATGGGTTTGGATATGATCCGATCTTTGTTCCGGATGGATTCACACGAACGTACGCAGAGTTGACGGCGGAAGAAAAAAACAGGATCAGCCATCGTTCGAAAGCCGTTGAGGCGGGAAAGGAAATGCTACGGAAAAGGTTAGGGGTTTGACGGTTTCGGGTTTCCGGTTGACGGTTAACGGTTTCATGTTTTCGGTTGCCAGTTGCATGTTTCTGGTTTCAAGGTTCAGGGTTCAAGGTTCAAGGTTCAAGGTTCATCTCTGACCTCTGAACTCTGACTTCTTGTTTTATTCATTGCTCATTGATTGAAGGACAACAATGTTCTCTCTCTTCCGTCATTCCTTATTTATCATTCTCTCGTTGTTCATCTCACGAACGATCTTTTCACAGGTTCCTCTCTCCTACTATTTTCCCTCCAGTGTTCACTACAATCCATCCATCCCCACCCCGCAGTCGTTCTTTGGGTTTCAGGTTGGAGAATTGCATTTCTCGCCCGATCAAATACACGCTTACATGCGTACACTCGATGCAGCGTCAGACAGAATTACGATTGAGCAGATGGGCGAGACATACGAGCAGCGTCCCATTTTTCTCCTGACAATCACATCGCCCGAAAACCATCGCAATATCCAGTCTATCAAAGAACAACACAAGTCATTGACCGATCCATCAAAGTCATCAACGCTGAATCTCGACACAATGCCCGTTGTAGTGTGGATAGGATACAGCGTGCACGGCAATGAACCGAGTGGCAGCAACGCGTCGGTGCTTATGGCGTATCATCTTGCTGCTGCGCAAGGTAATGAAATTGAGCAAGAACTCAAGGATGTCATTGTCCTTCTTAATCCTTCCATCAATCCCGATGGACTCAATCGGTTTGCTACATGGGCAAATATGCACAAAGGGAATAAGCTCGTTGCGGATCCACAGAGTCGCGAGCATAATGAAATATGGCCCGGCGGGCGAACGAATCACTACTGGTTCGATTTGAACCGGGACTGGATGCCGCTTCAACATCCTGAAAGTCGTGGGCGATTGGAGAAGTACTATGAGTGGCGTCCCAACGTGCTCACCGATCACCACGAAATGGGAACGAACAATACCTTCTTTTTCCAGCCGGGTGTTCCATCACGAAACAATCCGCTCGCACCAGCCAGCGTCATGAACCTTACGGCTAAAATCGCGCAGTACCACGCCCGGGCATTGGACCAGATCGGCTCTCTTTACTATAGCGAGGAGGGTTTCGACGATTTCTACATTGGAAAGGGTTCCTCCTATCCCGACATTACAGGGGGAATTGGAATTCTCTTTGAGCAAGGTAGTTCACGTGGTCATCTTCAAGAGAGCATTCATGGCGATGTGAGCTTTCCATTCACCATCCGGAACCAACTCACCACATCGTTCTCGACGCTGAAAGCAGCTCACGATATGCGGAAAGAATTGCTTGCGCATCAGCGCGACTTTTATACGGCAGCCATACGGGAATCGGACCGCGCAACAATCAAAGCGTACGTGTTCGGCTCTTCGGGAGATCCTGTTCGCGCTTATCACTTGGTTGATATCCTCCGGCGACACGAGATTCAAGTGTACGAGCTTTCAAAGCCGCTGCGCGCAGAAGGAACGGTGTTTGAGCCGGGCGCCGCCTATGTTGTTCCCACCAATCAATCGCAGTACAGACTTCTTACTTCACTCTTCGAGAAGCGGACGAGCTTTGACGATAGCTTATTCTACGACGTCTCAACGTGGAGGATGCCCGCAGCCTTCAACATGAGAAGTGCGGAACTGAAATCGTTGGATCGTAGCCTACTCGGAAAAGAAGTTCAATCAACTTTTCCACGTGGATCTGTCGTGGGTCCCACAACTGATTATGCTTATGTGTTTGAGTGGACTGGCTACTACGCGCCTCGTGCTTTGTACAGGTTCTTGAAAGCAGACGTGAAGGCGAAGGTTGGCACGCGACCGTTTGAAGCTGTAACATCCGAAGGGAAGAAACGTTTCGACTTTGGAACGATCGTGATTCCCGTTGGCATCCAGCCGGAAAAAGCGGACACCATTCGGAAACTCGTTGAGAAAGCGGCAGAAGAAGATGGAATCCGCGTTTTTGCGCTGAACACCGGAATGACCGTCACCGGGATTGATTTGGGGAGTCCGAGCTTTCAAGTTGTTCAGCTTCCAAAAGTTGCGCTGTTGGTGGGACAAGGTGTATCATTCACCGATGCAGGAGAAGCGTGGCATGTGTTGGATCGCCGCTTCGAGATGGAAGTGAGTCTGCTTGAACTCAGCCTCTTCAATCGTGCCGATCTGAGCCGTTACACGACGATCGTGATGGTTGGAGGAACGTACACCGGTATTGACTCCAGCGGTCGGGAATCGCTTAAACATTGGATTGACAACGGTGGAACTCTCATTGCAATGGAAAACGCCATCGAATGGACGATCAATAACAAAATTGCCGCTGCCAGGTTGAGAAAAGATGAAAGTTCAAAGAAAGACACCATTGTTGCTCGGCGCTCTTACGCAGACGAAGAGGCGTTCACTCGCGCATTAGAAATTCCGGGGACCATTTTCGAAGTACGCTATGATCGAACGCATCCTCTCTTGTTCGGATATCAGGATTCGCTCATGTACGTTTTTCGTAACACAACGGTGTTTCTCGATCCGTCCAAGAATCCGTACGCCACGCCCGCACAGTACACCGAAAAACCCCTCATAAGCGGATATATGAACAAGCAGCACGAGAAATACATTAAAGGTTCTGCGGCGCTACTGATTCAGGCGAACAAATCAGGAAGGGTCATTCTCATGACCGATAACCCAAACTTCCGCGCGTTCTGGTACGGAACGAACAAGCTATTTCTCAATAGCATCTTCTTCGGCGCGACCATTCGGGCGAGTAGCGGGAGGACGGAGAAGTAGGCAGTTGACAGTCGCTGTTCACTTTTGTAGCTTACAGGGGTCTTCAATTCACTCATCTGTTCACTTCTACACACGGGAAGATGTATGCAGAATAAAAAATTTTGGATGGGAGTTGTGGCTGTCTTTATTACGCTCATGTTCAAGGACTTCATTTCCTACATGCTGTTTATCACACCCAGGTTTGAATCGATCTTCCACTTAACGCGGCCGGAGGCAGAGGTTAAGATGGGGATAGTTGTTGTTATGGTGGGCTTCTTCGCGTACTTCTTCACATGGATCTTCTCTAAGGGGTATGAAGGAAAAGGGGTGATGGAGGGCATCCGCTATGGTCTTGCCGTCGCTCTGATGATGATGCTACCATTGACGTACGTCGTGTATGCCTCCATGCCGATTCAGTTCTCGCTCACGGAGCAACTGGGAGCATTTTTGCACACAACGATCGACTGCGTGCTGGCTGGCATCACGTTAACTTGGATCGTTAGCATGAAGCCGAAACAAACAGGCTAGACGTGAAGAAATGATTTTGCGATGAGAAAAAGCGTCCTGAGGGACGCTTTTTCTTTGGTTTTTCTTTTGGTTGACATTCACCGACAACTTTCGTACGCTGTGTTCCACGTTTGGGGGACAATTCACCCATCCTTCCACATTCTATGGAGGCCCCATGAATCGAAAACTATGGCTCGGTTTCATCGCGGTCTTTATCATCACCTTTGCTCTGGACTATCTGATCCGCAACGTCATCCTTGCTCCCATCTATAGCTCCGATGCGCTGAAGCATATCTGGCGCTCCGATATGGAGTCTAAGGTGTGGATCTTCCCTCTCACCGGAGTGTTCTTCTCCTTCTTCTTCACACTGATCTTTTCAAAAGGATACGAAGGGAAAGGCATCATCGAGGGAGTTCGTTATGGGTTGTATGTTTCTCTGATGATGAACATCCCCGCCGCCTATAGCACCTATGCCATGTTCCCCTTCCCGTACTCGTTGGCACTCCAGTGGTTTCTTTATGGAACAGTGAAACTGATTATTGCCGGTGTCGTGCTTGCTATGATTTACGGGATGAAATCGAAAGAACCGACAGCCTGATCTGTTTCAGGTAACGAAAGTCCGGCTCGTGTGCATCTGTGCAGGCGAGTCGGACTTTCTTTCTTCGTTTGGTTGATTCTCAAGCAGGGGGTGAGTATTTTGTCTCACTTTTCCGTTACCCCTTCTCCTGAGGTTACTAAGCAGAAACACCCTTATTTATGGGAAACGAACAACAAGAACTTTCCATTCTTCGAGAAGAAAACCAGCGCTTGAAACGGGCGGTCGAAGAGCTTTCGGTGCTCAACGATCTTGCCCGCACGATTGGCGGCTCGCTAAACTCCGAGGAGATCATGAATACCATCGTGCGTCGCTCACTCCGTGCGGTGCAGGCGGATCAGGGTGTCATTACGCTGGTGGATGATCAGCAGACGGACTCGCAGAAGACCCTCGTGCGCGCCATCGTCAGTTCAAGTCAGCATGAGCAGTTTCATTTGAATCAGGCTCTGCTCGGATGGATGCATCTGAACAAGAAGCCGCTCATTGTGAATGACACGAAGGATGACGAACGATTTCGGGGAGTTCCGTGGGATGCTTCCATCAGGAATCTTGTGTGCGTTCCCATCATCGTCAAATCTGCGTTGCGTGGGGTTCTCACCGTTTACAACAAGAAAGATGGAAAAGCCTTTGGCGACGATGATCATCGCCTGCTGGCAATCATCGCGGCGCAATCTGCACAAGTCATCGAAAATGCGCGACTGTATGAGCAAGAGAAAGCGTTCATGCGCATGCAGGAGGAAGTACGACTCGCAGCGCGCATCCAGATGGACCTCCTCCCGAAAACAAATCCCACCATCGACAGGTACGATATAGCGGGGAAGACAATTCCTGCTCAAGCTGTCGGCGGCGACTACTTCGATTTTATTCCCATCGACGATCATCGCATCGCAATTTGTCTTGGTGATGTTTCCGGAAAAGGGATGCCCGCCTCCCTGCTCATGGCAAACACACAAGCAACCCTCCGCACGCAGGCGCTGGACGCTCCCTCACCAAAAGATTGGATCCGTCGCGCCAACAAGCTTCTCTTCCAAAGCACAAGCCCGGAGAAGTTCGTCACGCTCTTCTTCGGCATCCTCGATTCCCGCTCCCACACGTTTCAATTCTGCAACGCCGGACACGATAATCCTTTCTACATCTCACAAGATTCTAACTTGACTCGCTTGAGCACAGGCGGAATCGTTCTGTCTATGTTGAACGACTTTGCCTATGAAGATGATAGTGTCACACTCCAACCCGGCCACGCTATTGTAATGTACTCCGACGGCATTACCGAGGCGTTCAATACCAACGAAGAAGAATTCACCGATCAACGTCTTGGTGAATACCTGAACCATCATCGCAGCGAATCAGCCACTGTGCTCATTGACGGCATTGTTGCGGCCGTGAAGACCCATGCATCCGGCACGCCACAGGCCGATGATATGACCATTGTTGTCCTGCGCCGCGTATCCTAACGATACAATAACAGTTCATTGTTCGTCATCGAAGGGAGGGATTGCCATGTTCATGCGACTTCTGCAAGTGAAAGTCAAGCCGGAGGAATCCGCCCGGTTGCAAAAATTCTATGGTGAGACGGTCATTCCCGTTCTCGAAAAAACCGCAGGGTGTACGTTTGCCTGTTTTCTTCAAAGTGTGCAACGCGGCGACGAGTTCCTTTCTATGACCTTCTGGGACACACCGGAAAACGCCCACCGATACGAACAAGAAACATTCCCTAAGCTTCTCGAGCAAGCCAGGCCATATTTGGCCGAGTCGTCCGAGTGGAGGGTTCAGTTGACAAAGGAACTCAAAGTGGAGTACCAACCGGTCCCGGAAGAACCGACGGTAACATCCTACAACGTTGCGGTCTCGTCGGGAGGCACTCCATTCAAGCATGAAGCGGTCTCCCTGTATCTTCGAATCGTTTCGATGAAAGTCCGTCCCGCCGCAAAAGAGACGATGCGTTCTCTGTATGCACGGGAGATCATGCCTGCTATGCTTGCAACGCCAGGTTGTCGGTACGCTACGCTCGTAGAGAACACTAAAGAAGGTGACGAGGCTATTTCGGTCTCGTTGTGGGATAGCAAACACGCCGCTGACGAGTACGAACGGAGCGGGCAGTTTCAATCGTTGCTCGGACGACTCCGACCCATGCTCTCGGACCTGTACCAATGGAAAATGGGATTGACACAACAACAAAAATCAACCACGGCAACAAGCGAGGATACCACCGTGCAAGGCTACCGCGTGGTGCTCGGAAAAGGGTTTTCAGGGTAGGCGAGGATTGAGCGATAGAGAATATTTGACCATTGCTTCATCGAGTCATTGGTTCATTGACGATTGAAAAAAGTTCAACTCAATGGAGAAGGGCAAAAGGACTAATCTCTATGGGCAGATGCAATTTTCAGAACCCCGCCTGCCTCTTTAGAACTGGTAAGGCGGGCAGGCCGACTGCTTTCACGTTGTTTGTGTCCCGCCGTTTTTTGGCGGGATGGTCGGGACCTGAACAAAATAACTTTATGATCAGACAAACAATATCACAGTATGATACATTTGTCACCCTGAGTGGAACGAAGTGTCTCAATGTCAGTTTTTTAGATTCTTCACTTTGTTCAGAATGACAAGAATTATTTTATGATCGGACAGACCATATCCCACTACAAGATTCTTGAAAAACTCGGTGAAGTCCCAAAACTGCCCACGCCTGCCTGCGTGCCGAACACTTCGGCAGGCGGGAGTGTTTCTCAACGAGTGGTTGCAGTTTTGAGGATCCCGCTGCGTTGTAGCGGGAGCGGAAAGAGATTCATATGATTGGTCAAACAATATCACATTATCACATCCTTGAAAAATTAGGCGAAGGCGGGATGGGTGTTGTCTACAAAGCCCAAGACGCCAAACTCGACCGCCTCGTCGCGCTCAAGTTTCTGCCCGCTCACGTCTCCGTGAACGCTGAAACCAAAGCGCGATTTCTCCAGGAAGCGAAAGCGGCCGCCTCGCTCAACCATCCCAATATCTGCACCATTTACGGAATAGAGGAACATGATGGTGAACAGTTCATCGTCATGGAATTTGTGGACGGCGAGACGTTGCGAAAAACAATCGCCCATCCTACCTCTCCGGAGAGCGCTCCGGCGGGCAGGCGCCAATTGTCAATCGACAATTGTATAGCCTACGCCACCCAGATCGGCGACGGCGGTGCCTTCCTCTCTGGCGGACAGCGCCAACGCGT
>JANONN010000118.1:0-5602 GCA_031420835.1 Ignavibacteriales bacterium
ACTTCAGATGGTGGCTATACCTGGACTCGGACGGCCAATCTGGCGCCACGAACAATTTTCAAGATGCGATTTGCAGACGCAAACACAGGCTGGGGAGTCGGCAATAGAGGTACAATCGTCAAAACGACGGATGCTGGTCAATCCTGGCTCTATCAAGACTCCCCCTACCCTGATCTGATTTTCCGTGGTATGTCCACTCTCAACGCAAGTACTGCCTTCGCAGTTGGCGATACCAACTTAATTGCCACGAATGATGGCGGTTCCACTTGGAAAGCGATCTCAATCCCGACATTCTCTCAAGGAATTACAAGGATCCGATACTTCGACGTCAAGTTCACCAGTCAGAGATGGGGCTGGGTGGTGGGAGAATACCGCGTAATCATCCGCACGTCAGACGGAGGAGCTACTTGGGTCCTGCAATCTCCGTTGCCAGATGGTCCTTTTCACTCAGACGCTTGCACTTCGATTGACGCATCCGATTCACTGACTGCCATTGTCGTCACAAGCCAAGGTGCAATCCTTAGAACGGACGACGGGGGCACCAACTGGGTTGAGCAACGCCCTTCTGACGGTCGATGGTTTTTTCGCGTCCAGATGGTAACTGAGCAGACTGCGTTTGCGGTCGGAACTAGAGGTACCATCCTCAAGACGACAACAGGAGGACGGCCTTGAGATTCGTCTGTTTCACGCTTCGGGCACTGCGGCTAACGCGGTAGCAACGACGCTCACATCATTTGATGTCCCCTGTTAATAGAGTTCGCTCAATGCGCCGCCTTCACGAAGAATTGATTGTTGAAAGTTCGGCGGCGCACTGCGTTGCTACCGCACACGTCGTTTTCAGCTTGATGTTCAAGCCATTTCACCCTACATTAATCGGCCTTTTTTCTTGAAGAGAACATGAGGAATCTATGGAGCATCGCACGCTCAACCGCGTTATTGGTTTAAGCTTATTTGCTGTCTCGTTGCTTGTCTATACAATGACACTTTCCCGCACCGTCGTATTTTGGGACGTAGGGGAGTTTTGCGCGGCAGCGTATCTTCTGCAAGTTCCGCACCCGCCGGGAGCGCCGTTCTTTCTTCTCATTGCCCGAATATTCGGTATGATACCGTTTGTTGCCGATGTTGCCGTCCGCATGCACTTCATCTCAGCACTGTCGAGTGCCCTCACTGTCATGTTCCTCTATCTCGTGACGGTAAGGTTCATCATGATCTTCCGGGGGAAACCCGAAACGAATTTAGACAGGATCACCGTCTACGGGGCGTCCATCATTGGCGCACTGTCGCTGGCGTTCGGGAAGACCTTTTGGTTCAACGCCGTTGAAGCGGAAGTGTACGGCGTCAGTATGTTGTTTGTGAGTTCTATCCTCTGGCTCGGTTTACGCTGGTACGAACGTGCGGACATGGAGCGGAGCGATGTCTATCTTCTGCTGATCGCATACTTGATAGGCTTGTCGCTCGGTGTTCACTTACTTGCGCTTCTGACCCTCTTCTCGGTTATGCTGCTCGTCTATTTTCGAAAGTATGAAGTTACGATGGGCTCGCTTATGAAATTTGGCGCTGCGGCTCTGGTCATCTTCCTTGTCATCTACCCCGGCATCGTGAAAGAGCTTACATCCATGCTTGATGGCGAGATTGGAGGAACGAGATCGGTGGTCATTACGCTCATCCCCGTTGTGGCAATCGTAGGGGCGATTGTCGGCCTGGTGCGTTCCGTTCGCGATAAGAACCGTCTGCTCTACCTCGGCTTACTTTCGTTTCTCTTGATTGTGCTTGGATTTTCAACGTACACAATGGTGTATGTCCGTGCGAATGCAAATCCACCGATGAACGAAAATGACCCGAGCTCGCTCGCCAGGCTCGTCTCCTATCTCAACAGAGAGCAATACGGGCAGGCTCCGACGATGCAACGACGCTACGGGCAAGACCCTGAACAGCGCGCGGCTCATCAGAAATATACCAGTGACTTTGACTACATGATGCGGTACCAGATCAACCACATGTATGTCCGCTACTGGCTCTGGAATTACATCGGAACGCAGGGCGATTGGAAAGAGGCAGGCGTGAATCTGAAACAGCTCTACGGCATTCCGTTTCTCCTTGGTCTTTTTGGAGCGTGGTATCAATGGAAGAAAAGTCGGCAAATGTTCATCGTTGCACTCGTATCGTTTATTATCATGGGTGTGATTCTCGCCCTGTACCAAAATCAACAAGAACCACAACCCCGTGAACGTGATTACTTCTATGTCGGTTCATTCTTCATTTTTTCAATGTGGATCGGAATAGGATTGGTGGGGTTGATAGACCTATTGAAGGAGAAGTTCGCAAACCTCAACTCTCGTAACGTTGCGATGTATGCCATTCTCGGGATCGGATTGTTGTTTGTTCCATTGAATATGGCAAGGACGAACTTCACCGAGGCTGATCGTCGAGGAAACTATGTCGCGTGGGACTATTCCTATAACCTTCTTCAAAGCTGCGACCGCGATGCGATTCTCTTCACGAACGGCGACAACGATACGTTCCCGCTTTGGTATTTGCAGGACGTTGAAGGTGTGCGGCGCGACATACGGATCGTGAACTTGAGTTTGCTGAACACCGATTGGTACATCAAACAACTCAAACATGGCGAGCCGCATGGTGCGAAGAAAGTCCCGATCAGCGTTACCGATGCTGATATTGCAAGGTTAGGCCCGATTCCCTGGGAACCGAAGACGATGGAACTTCCTGTCCCTGAGGATGTTTGGCGGCGACATAGCGTCGAGGGTACGGCGGTAACCCTCAAGGATACTGCGCAACGGAAGATTTCGTTCTTCATGTCGCACACGTTCGAAGTCGGGCAAACGAAAGCCCTGCGCGTGCAAGATATTCTGGTCTATGATATCGTTCGCACATCCAACTGGCAACGCCCCGTGTACTTCGCCATGACTGTTTCCGATGATGGAAAGATCGGTCTGCGCGAGTTCATGCAAATGGAAGGATTGGCATTCCGGTTGACGTCACGGAAGTCCTCTTCTATCTGGTCGAATCTGAGTGAAGAAAAGATGCGCGCGAATATGTTTTCGGATGTTGCCGAGCCGTCGAAGGAACCTCAATCTGGTTTCCGATGGCGAGGGTTGAGTGATTCCACCGTGTATTTTGATGAGGATGTCCGGCGGCTGATGTCGAATTACCGTCACGCCTTCATTATCCTTGGGGCGTACTACGCGAACATAAAGAATGAACCCCGAAGGATGGCGGAAGTTATGGATCGTATGGAGGAAGTGATTCCCCGTAGCGTCATTCCAATGGATAATCGACTGAAGTTCGATGTCGGCTCGTACTACCTTGCCGCGGACCAGAACGAAAAAGGGAATGCGATCTTGCGGGAGCTCATCGCTGACCTTAAACCGATTGTGGACCGTGGTGTCGCAGAGCCCTTGGCTGAAACCGGTATCCAATACAACTCATACTTCATGCTCCTCACGGCATACCAAAGCCTTGGAATGTATGACGAAGCGCTTCAGCTTCTTGATATCATTTCGGCGACCTATGCCAATATGCCGGGCTTGCCGGAGTATCTTGCGGAGCGGCGGTCTGAGTACGTCGCACGGAAGGCTGGAACGTTTGCCGATACGTCAAAGCAGCCGCCACCGATAACGTCACCGCGCGCCGGACGAAGATCTTCGGGAAGGTGAGGTAAGGAGAAGGTAAATTTCAAGGAACCCGGTCGACGCCGTGGTTCCTTTTTTTTGAATCTATGCGCATCTTGGTCTTTAATTGGCAGGATATTCGGAATCCACACGGCGGCGGGGCTGAGGTGCACCTTCATGAAATATTCAAGCGGATTGTTGCCCGTGGGCACGCTGTTACCCTTTTTTGCTCTTCTTTTCCCGGTGCAGCATCGGAAGAAGAGATCGACGGCATTCGCGTCATACGAGAAGGACATCGTAATCTCTTCAACGTTCTTGTTCCCCTCCGCTACGCCACTCGGTTTCGGCGAGAGCAGTATGACATCGTTGTGGACGACATCAACAAGATCCCGTTCTACACACCCTTGTATGTCAAAGAGCCGCTGGCGGCGATGGTGCTTCATCTATACCGGCAAAGCATTTTTCGAGAGACGAATGCGCTTGCGGCGCTCTATGTTTATGGAACGGAACGTCTCGCGCTCTCCATTTATCGGCAAACCCCCACAGCAGTGATTTCGACCAGCACCAAGAATGAGCTTATGCAATTCGGATTTGCTGAAAACCGTCTGGTGGACGTAAGCGTTGCCGTCAATCATGAACAATACCGTCCCCTTGGAATTTCAAAAAGCCCCGTCCCGTTGATTGGC
This sequence comes from Ignavibacteriales bacterium, assembly GCA_031420835.1. Classification (GTDB taxonomy): domain Bacteria; phylum Bacteroidota; class Ignavibacteria; order UBA10030; family UBA10030; genus JANONN01. Next base: position 4,316 of record JANONN010000118.1, read on the forward strand.
TATGTTGGGAGAATAAAAAAATATAAGAGTGTAGATCAACTCCTGCGTGCCTTTCAGATTGTTCGAGGACACATTCCCGCCGCGCGGTTGGTAATCGTGGGTGACGGTGATGGTCTCCCGCCGTTGAGACGGATGGCAGTCTCACTCGGCATTGCTGATGAGACAACATTTACGGGATTTCTATCCGCAGAGGAGAAGGTCAAGCTGATCAACCAAATGCATGTTGTCGTCAACACGTCGGCGAAAGAGGGCTGGGGGTTGACGGTGACTGAGGCGAACGCGTGTGGCGTTCCTGTGGTGGCGAGCGACGTGCCGGGACTACGCGACGCAGTCAAAGATGGTGAAACGGGACTTTTGTACGAGTACGGTCACATTGAGCAACTCGCGGAAAAGGTTCTTCTGGTTCTACGAGACGAGAACCTTAGAAATCGTCTTGCGGCGGGAGCAATGGAATATGCCAAAACCTTCAGTTGGGACCGTTGCTCTGAAACAATGCTAAGGCTCCTGGAAAAAACAGTCGCTGAGCACAATGATAAGCCACAACATTGATTTCGTCTACACGATTTGGTATCGTTCAACCGCTACCCAAGGAGACCCTGAATGAAAAAAGGACTGATCTGCGGAGTGTCCGGACAGGATGGAGCTTATCTTGCTCAGTTGCTCTTACAGGAAGGATACGAAGTTCACGGCACGTCAAGGGATGCGCAAATGGCGACGTTCGCCAACCTGCAACAGCTCGGGATCCGAGAAGAAATCCACACGGAATCGATGGCTCTCAATGACTTCAGGAGTGTCCTCCAGGTAATGAAGAAAGTGAAACCGGACGAGATTTATAATCTCTCGGGGCAAAGTTCCGTAGCGCTTTCATTTCAACAGCCGGTGGAGACGATGGAAAGCATCAGCATCGGCACACTGAACCTCCTCGAGGCTGTCCGGTTTATCGAGGCGCCTGTGAAAATCTACAATGCCGCATCAGGTGAGTGCTATGGAGAGACCGGCACGATTGCTGACGAGACGACGCCGTTCAGACCACGAAGTCCGTACGCCGTTGCAAAGGCCGCCGCCTTCTGGGAAGTTGTGAATTACCGTGAGGCCTACGGCTTACACGCGTGTTCGGGAATTTTGTTTAACCACGAATCTCCGTTGCGTCCCGAACGGTTTGTGACGAAAAAAGTGATTGCGGCGGCGTGTCGAATAAAAAAAGGAAGCATTGAAAAACTCCGCTTAGGAAATCTTGCTGTCCGCCGTGACTGGGGGTGGAGTCCGGAATACGTGAAAGCGATGTGG
>JANONN010000119.1:0-10402 GCA_031420835.1 Ignavibacteriales bacterium
CGGCTTCTTTGTTCTTCCAAGAATGAATCCCGGCTCATACACTGTGGAGATCACGATCATCGGTTACAAAACTGTTCAGTTCACCGGTGTGAAGATCAACGCAGCAGATACCGTTCATCTTGATGTGCATTTGGAAGAGACGTTCCTTACCCTGGGTCAGGAAATTGTTGTCGTGGGAGAGAAGCCGCTCTTCGATATCGAAGAGACTTCGAGTCGCCGCTCCTTGCTTGCCGAGGATATCGCCGTGGCCGCGGTTCAGACGGTTTCGGATATCGTTTCGTTGCAGGTCGGTGTAGTAAAGTCGGATGACCAAATTCATATCCGTGGCGGGCGGAGTTACGAGAACGCCTTCCTGTTAGATGGAGTGTCTGTGCAAGATCCGCTCGCAGGAACGGGGTTTGGTATTCAACTTCCTCCGGGGGCGATTCAGGAAATCGAAGTCATTACGGGTGGCTACAGCGCGGAATACGGTCAGGCTACATCCGGCGTCGTGAGCCTGACAACGAAAGAGGGTTCAGACCGATACAATGGCGGCGCAACACACAAGCGGGATCATCTCTCCTTCAACAATAATTCCAGATCGAATTTCAACACAGACATCTACGAGACATGGCTCAGCGGTCCCGAACCGATTACAGGAAGAATTCTGCCACTTGTTGGTGTTGATCTCCCTGGCAACATAAGCTTCTTTGGCACCTTCAATATGAATCTCTCAGACGGTTATACGCGCTGGGTTGAAGAAGTGAATCAGCAGGGGCGACCGGTCAGATACATCGAACGAGCCCCCGGCGGATTGAACTCATCAATCTTCGGAGGGAGAAGGTACGCACCGCGTCGGAGCAACAACTACTCGACTCTCGGAAAGTTGACGTGGCGATTCTCTCCCACCGTTAAGCTTTCGTACACATTCTCCGGTTCGGTTGCGATCAATCAAAACACGCAAACGATTCAGACAACACTTGAGCGACAAGAGCCACAGCCCGGGTATCAGTATCTCTTCCAGAACATTCCTGATAGCGGTAATACATTCACGCAGATCAACCTTCAGCATTCGCTGTTGTGGACGCATACGCTTAGCCCCAAGACGTTCTACGAGATTCGACTGAGTCGATATCAGGCACACGTTCGTGGCGACGCGAACGGGAAATACTGGGATCAATACCGTGAGCCGAAGGATTTCGTCACCTTCCCCGTCGTGTACTACAATCAGAATACTGACACCGTTGGAGTGATCCCCGGAGATGGATTTTACGATTCGGGAAGTCCGAGCGTGTGGCGAGATCATTTTGTTGATGAACTTACCTTTAAGGTTGACCTGACAAGCCACTTCGACGAGCAGAACAAGTTCAAGAGCGGCGTGGAGATGCGCTTCCAAAGTATGCAGATGGTTGACATTGTTTCTCCATGGGTGCGGCCGTTAGGATTCAACAATGATATCTACTCCGTTAAGCCCATGCTCGGAGCGCTGTACGCTCAAGACAATCTTTCCTACGGCGGAATGATCCTTAATTTCGGATTGAGATTCGACTATTGGTTCCCCGGCAAATATGTTGACGATGCGATTCGTGACAACGACCGAAGTCTTGTAAGTCCGACGCTCCGTGAGCAATACCTTCGTGATACATATTCCGCATTTGGTCGACGATGGAAGGGAAGAATCAGTCCTCGTCTTGCGATTGCGCACCCGGTAACCGATAACCAGACGCTCTTTTATTCTTATGGGCACTTCTCCAAGTTTCCGAGGCCCCAGTTTGTGTATTCGAAGCTCCTACGGAGCAATTCTCGCTCAACATTCCAAACAATCGGCAATCCAAATCTGAACCCGGAAACCACGGTTGCTTACGAGCTTGGGTTAAGGAATCAACTCACAGAAAACGATGTGTTGAGTCTGACTGCCTATTACAAAGACATCTTCGACTATATCACGGCAAGGTCTGTGCGTGTTCAGCAGACACGCTTTTCCGCCGGGTCGTACATTACGTACATTAATCTCGACTACGCTCGTTCACGTGGATTTGAGATTGAGTATAAAACGCGACATCGCAATTGGTTCCGGGCGAGTTTTTCCTTGTCGTACTCGATTAACACAGGGAAGAGCTCGGCGGCAAATGAAGCAATCTTCAATATTCAGCAGGGCGAAGAGGAGAAGATCAAGGAAACATTCTTGCCGTGGGATAGACCGTTGCAGGGATCCATGTCGCTCAATTTCCGGGCGCCACGAAATGAGCCGCTCTTTGGATTTGGCGCAGGGGTGTTAGATGATTTCAACGTTTACACTCGTCTGTTCTACCAATCCGGAAGACGCTACACCCCACAGACCCTCATCGGTCATGAATCAACGACGGGTCGCCCGCTCTACAAGTCAGATCTCACAAACTCGCTTGGTGGCGTTGGCAGTGATATCTTCACTATTGATGTGAACATTGAGAAGTATTTGAGTTTCGCGTTCACGCAGCTAACCTTGTCCATCGAGATTCAGAATATTCTCGACTGGAAGAATGCGCAGATTATTAACCCTGTCACCGGAGCGGCGTACGAATACACCACAAAAGACGGGAAGCCCACCGCAACGCCGAATAGCTGGAACGATCCACATTTCCCCGATTTGCAGGCTCCGGTAGATCCGTTCCCATTTAATCCGGCACGTTACCAAAGCCCAAGAAATATTCGGGTTGGGATTGCCGTGAGGTTCTAACTGCTATGAAAATACTATTCTCCATTTTCATCCGGGGTGGTGAAGCCCGGATTCATGACCGCTGATGTTACGCAGAAGGGAAAAGAAGAAGTGTCATTCCCGCATGTTTTAGGCGGGAATCTATCGAATGGATGCCCGACTAAGGCATTCGGGCATGACAGCCTTATTTTATGAGGCATAATTTTGGGCTTGCGTAACATCATCAGTTCTAAGACACTCATGCAGAGGTTTACTCAACATATACTGCTGTATTGGCTCGTTGCCCTGCTTCCGTCATTTGTCCATGCTCAACTGATGCCAAACCTTGGGGGTCAACGTGCAGGTATCTCAAGTCTTCAGTTCTTGAAGATCGGGGTTGGCGGACGAGGAGCAGCTTTAGGGGAAGCAGCTGTGGCGGTCGTAAACGATGTCTCCTCTCTTTATTGGAACCCGGCTGGACTCGTTCACACTGAATCGAATGCCGTGTTTGTTTCGCACACAGAATGGCTTGTCGAGATGAAACACGATTTTGTCGGCGCGTCTTTCCGCATCTCCGACACGGATGTGTTAGGAGTATCATTGATTTCTCTCGCGACAGACGACATGATGATTACCACTGAAACGCAGCCGTTTGGTACCGGTTTATACTTCAAGTACAGCGATCTTGCGATAGGATTTTCGTACGCGCGGCAAATGACGCAGCAGTTCAGCTTTGGAACAACGGTGCGTTATGTGCGTGAAACTCTCGGCGATGTGAAGATTCAGGCAGTGTTGTTTGATCTTGGGACCTATTATCACACCGGCCTCGGCTCAACGCGGTTCGGAATGGTCGTCTCCAATTTCGGCGGTGATGTTCGGCCTGAAGGAACTGTGCGGTTGTTCGATGGTACGAGTGTGAACAGTTTTCAGTCCTTCTCACCACCGACGATTTTCAAACTGGGTGTCGCTTTTGAAGCGTTTCAGGACGAATCGCAACAGCTCACTGTCTCCACGCAGCTGAATCATCCCAACGACAATGCAGAGAACCTTCGCCTTGGGCTTGAGTACAATTTGGGCAAGTGGTTTTTTGCAAGGGCGGGATTCAAGCGGACAATTGGAGAGCCGCTCTTCGGTCAGGATAAGAAGTCTGCCGATGATTTCTCCGCAGGTTTCGGAGTTGTTGTGCCAACCGGATTTACGATTGCAACGTTCGACTATGCGTTTACTAATTTCAATGATCTGGGGGCCGTGCACAGGCTCTCGCTTTCCCTGACATACTGATGACGAACAAGAGACATATTGGAGTCGCTGCGGCTTTGATGTTGATCTTTGCTGCAGGTTGTCAAGAGCGCTTCCCGCTGGAGCGGCTGCCCGATCCTTCGATTGCTGTGATTGTCGGTGATACGACCTACGTTGAGATAACACCGCCATTTGAAGGCTTCAACGGGCCACGAGCGTTGCTCATCGGGAATGACCAGCTTATGTACGTTGCGGACACGAAAAACAATCGTGTCGTTATGATGAACTTGGCCGGGCAGATTCTCGGCCAACGAGCGATCCTCCAACCTGTTTGCATCGCGCAAGACCTAAGGCTCGATCTGCTCATCGGTGGAGCGATCGTTGTCACGAGCGGTGATACAATTGGAGCGGTTTTCAGGATCAAGATGGTGTTGGGTCAACACAATCTCGCAACTGCGCGGTTGGATACGGTCTGGAAGGAGCCGGCCCGCCCGAGAAGAAGATTCGTTGGTATCGGTGTTCTTCCCGATAACAAGTATCTTGTCGTTCGCCGCGGACCAGATAATTCGAGTTTCGTTGACCCAGACTCTCGCGTGTTGCTCTTCAACGCAACCGATGTGTTCCAAACTCCCCTAGGCGACTTTGTGACTCGCGCCGGATCTGGCATTACAGACATCAACCTACCAACAAGCATTGCTATATTCCCGAAATCGAGCGACTTTGTGCTCACGCAGCAATTTGATGGAATCGCGTACGGCGCACTCTGGATGGTCTATCATCGAAATCCTGAATTTGAAGGATGGCTGCCGCGTTATGATCCGGCTCTGCCAGAACAACGTACAGTAGATTTTGTGCGGCCGAACAGATTCATTGAACCACTGGGCGTCGTCATCGACGAGCGTCGTCGGGATATCTTCATTGTTGATGCTGCTCTCGACAGTGTCATCAAGTTTGACAGCAGGGGGAGATTTAAGAACGAGTCGTTCGGGTTTGCGAGAAGTGGGGGACGACTGAGAAAGCCATCGGGGGTCGCATTCTTCGACCGCACATTGTATGTGTCCGACATTGGAACAAATCGCATCTACCGCTTCCGACTCTCCACGGATTTCTAGTAGTAGACTACATTCTTCGTAACTGCTCCCCAAAAGGTGTCGCCTTGCCAAAGGACAATGTACAGGTCGCTCCGACGGAGCTTTACGTATTTTGGTACGCTTTTTCTACAAACAGTTCGTCCCTACCGGGACTTTTCACTTCATTCGATGATGGGAAAAGCACCGTAGGTGCGTTCTGTTTATAGATTCTAACGAAAGGAAGCATTCAAGCTCCGATAGGAGCGGCCTATTTATTTGCCACGTAATTGATACATTCATTGCGCTGAGTAGTTACCATTCTTGCTGCTTTTTGCCACGTAATCATCGAATCAATGCACTTGCAATTGGACTGCATCAAGAATGCGGAAGGCGTTCCAGTATCGATCGCAATCTCATGGCTAATGGAAGCTGCACGCCCGCCTGCCGAAAGGTGGGGGCTTTGTCAATGAAGCGGGTTGGTGCCCCATCGAACATCAGCATACCGAGGCTTAGAACCAGAACACGATTGCAGAGCGGTAAGAAAAGATCAAAGTCGTGCGAGACAATAATGAGGGTTTTGTTGATCATAGTTTGAAGCGCCTCTTGCAAGGTTAGACGTTCGGAGTATGAAAGACCAGCGCTTGGCTCGTCGAAGGCAAGAACTGGTGCATCGGAGGCAACAGCGGAAGCGACCGTCAATAGTTTTCGACTTGCCTGAGGAAGATCGTACGGATGCTTGTCGAGAAGTGTTTCGAGTCCAAACAAATGTGCAGCGTTCGCTATGAGCTGATCGGAGTTATTCCGTTTGAGATTTGTTGGAGCGAAGGCAAGTTCTCCTTTGACGTTCGAGGCAAATATCTGATCGCCAGGGTGTTGAAAGGTTACGGAAACATGACCTGCAAGCTCGGCGGTTGTTGTATGCCGAGTGTCCTTTCCATTCACTTGAATGCTCCCCGAGGTCGGCTTGAGGAGTCCGTTGAGCAGTTTGAGAAACGTACTCTTCCCAGCACCGTTAGGCCCGACGATGAGCACTCTCTCACCGTCTGAAAGCTCAAGGGAAAGATCCTTCAAGACAGGTTGCTGCTGCTGATACGCAAAGCTGACAGAAGCGAATTCGATGCTCATGGCAATCTCAACAGACGGGCGAAACGCATTCCGTTACGGTTGTCGCGGTGAGTTATTATGGACCGCGAAATTGCAGTCCAATTATGACATGGCAAGATGTCGGAGAAACGCTCAAGCTCACGGAGAAACGCGGCTCGATCCCCAAAAAAAAGAAGTGAGCTTTTGTGAAGGACACAGAAATGGTCAGCCGCAAGAAAGGCCAAGTCAAGCGATGTGTCGGTAAAGAGGATCGTTGTTTCGGAACTTATGGCTCGCATCACACGGGCAAGATTATGTTGAGATGGAATGTCGAGTGATGTGGTTGGCTCATCGAATAAAAGAACCTGCGGGCGCACGACGAGCACGGTCGCGAGAGCGGCGCGTTGCAATTCACCACCGGAAAGAGTGGACGTATTGCGATGAAGCAGATGGTGAATATTCATGATCCTGGCGACCCAATCGAGATGTTCCTCGTGCAGACGAATCGGGATGCCCGCATTTGAAAGACTAAAGTGAAGCTCCTCCGAAACCGTCTCATAAATCCCAGACATTTGTACATGGGGGTCCTGCAGAAGAAAACTCACGGTAGGGAAAAGAATCTGCGCCGGCAAAGGTGTATGAGCTACATCTCCAATTGTGATTACACCTGCTGACGATCCGTGAGGATAATGTGAGCCGAGCGATCCGGCAAGTGCGTGAAGGAATGTAGTTTTGCCGGCTGAAGTGGGGCCAAGGATCGCGCACCGACTCTTCGGCGGAATGCTGAGCGAAATGGCGGTGAGTGAATCCTTTTGCGCTCCTGGATATCGAAAGGAGAATCTGTCGGTTACGATCCCAAGAGCCATTGGAAGATTCTCCACAGAACAAGAATGAGTGAAACGGAAAGAAGAATGATTGAAACAGCCGGATGTGTCACCCGTTCTTCGCTTGGCTGAAATGCGATATGCGAAGTGCCGCGAAACCCCCGAAGTTCCAATGCAGTGCCACGCTCTATACTTTCTGAAATTGATTCAAGAACGAGCGGCGAGAGAATGGTGAAGAGTGAGCGTATTCGTTTCAGCATATGTGACCGAACCGGTGCTCCACGCGCTTCCTGTGCGGCAAAAATCCGTTCAATGCGGATGGGGAGTTGATCCACAAACTGAAACGCAAGAAGAGAAGGAAGAATCACCTGGGAAGGAAGTCCGAGACGTTGTAATTCAACAGCGATAGATCGAATGTTGGTCGAAAGGAAAAATATCAGCAAGGCGAGCGAAAGAAGAAGAAGACGCACTGCGATTCGGAGCCCAAAAAGGAGTCCGCTCTCATACAAGTGAAGACCGAAGGGAAGTTGGACGATGCTTCCATTCTGAATCAACATACCATTGAGGAGAATCAGAACGGTGGTGAGAGTGAATGCGTAAGCGAAGTACTTTCGGTAAGCAGTCGCGGCACGGCCGGAAACAAAACGAAACGAAGAAGTCAGAAAGGGGAGAAAGACTACAACGAGAATAAGCCCCGCCTGGATCGGTGTGGGGAGGGTAAACCCGCACACGCAAAAAAGAACAACCAACGACGCCTTTGTTCTCACGTCAAGCACGGAGCCGCCCTATGGATGATTGGTGAGCACATTATGAGCGCCGCGAAAACGAGTGAGCAACGTGATGGGAAGGCTTTTGAGAAGGAAAAACACAATCAAATAGCTCAAAGTCTTGTCAACAGGATCTGACGAAAGACCTTGGTAGAACACGCTCTGAAGGATGGTGTTGCCCATGGATCGGAAATACAATACAAGAAAATCGGAGCCACCAAGTGTAACGCCACTGAAGAGATAAGCCGAAATCGGTGCAGAAGCAAGGGCGGCAAGAATTCCTTGAACAATGCCGCCGAAGATCACGAGATACCATCGCCGAAACCATCCTAACCGCGCAACGAATGAAGAGAAGAGACCAATCACGATGACGACGGGAATGAAAAACATCATCGTCGGATTGCCGAGAGCAGCCGCGAGAATGTTCGCCGTTGAGCCGGTAAGAACAGCCGACCACGGTCCAATCAAAACTGCCACAAGGATTGTTCCAATTGAGTCTAAGTAGAGCGGTATCTTCAACCCACCCGTGATCTGTCCGACGGTCAGATTCAACGCAATACAAAAGCCGATGAAAGGGAGTCCGACACCGGAAGTTTCTTGTGTAATCTGTTTTCGCAGGATTGAGAGCATCGTATTGTGCAATACAAAAGAACCCGACGGATTGTCGGGTTCGGCAATTTCAAGAAGCAAGTTTCAGGTTATATTCACAGCGTCAGAGCTGCGGGACTCTCCATGTATTTCTTGAAGTCCTGCAGAAACCGAGCTGCAACCGCCCCGTCAATGATGCGATGGTCGGATGAGAGCGTGACCTTCATCGTGTGCCCGATAACGATCTGACTGTCCTTAACAACAGGCCGTTCAACGACGGATCCGATCGCAAGGATCGCTCCTTCCGGCGGATTGATAATCGCAACAAAGTCATCTACACCAAACATCCCTAGGTTGCTAATCGTGAATGTTGAGCCTTGATATTCATCGGGTTTCAGCTTCCTATTTCGAGCACGCTCGACAAGATCACGAAGCTCACTATTAATCTGATCGATACGCTTCTGCTCGCAATTGCGAATGACAGGTGTAACAAGTCCATCTTCTAATGCTACAGCCACACCAATGTGCGCGTAGTGATGCTGCCTCATCTTGTCGCCAAGGTAGGTGGAGTTCACATTTGGATGTTTCATCAGCGCTGCAGCGGAGGCTTTGATGATTATGTCCGTGAAGCTCAACTTGATTTCCGTCGCATTGTTGATCTGCTCACGGAACGCGATAGCTGGTTCCATATCTATTTCAATGGTAACGTAGAAATGTGGCGCGGTGACCTTGCTTTCTGCCATCCGCTTCGCGATCGTTTTGCGGATGGGGGAGAGTGCGACCTCTTCCACTGTCCCCGGCGTTATTTCAGCGCCTGGGCGTACTGATGTCGGGAGCTTTCCTGTTAGTGCTTTTTCGATGTCGCGCTTAATGATTCTTCCTTGCGGACCGGAACCGGAAACTGTTGCGAGACTCACACGATGCTCTGTGGCAAGACGCTTCGCCAAGGGGGACGCTTTGATTCGTCCATCGGCAGGAGGCGCCACTTTCTGAGGCTTGGGAATAGTTGAGGCTGTAACAGGAGGTGCAGATGCGGTAACAGGCACAGTCTTCTGTGGTGTTGGTTGATGCTCTGCGGGGGTAGCCGACGGTGCCTCCGAGAGAAGCGAAGAAATGTCTTCGTTTGCATCGCCAATGATTGCAATCAACGCACCAATGGGAGCTTTGCCACCCTCTGGAATAACCAGCTTGCGTACGACGCCTGTGTCGTAGGCCTCCAGTTCCATGTCGGCCTTGTCTGATTCAATCTCGGCCAGAATCTCGCCCTGCTTGATTTTCTCACCCTCTTTGCGATGCCATTTGAGGATCACTCCTTCCTCCATCGTGTCGCTCAGCTTCGGCATCATGATCTTGGTTGCCATGGACGGTCCTTGCGGATTCAGTTTTTGTAGAGAACATTTCTCACGGCTGTGAGAACACGTTCAATGTTAGGCAGCGAAGCAACTTCTAGATTGTGCGCGTACGGCAACGGCACATCTTCTTGCGTGACCCGCTCGATGGGGGCATCAAGGTCGTCAAACGCTCGCTTGGTTATCTCATAGGCGATTTGGGCCCCGACGCCGGCAAACGGCCAACCCTCCTCAACTACGACAAGCCGGTTCGTTTTTCTAACCGAGTTCACAATCAGATCCCAATCCATTGGTTTGATCGTTCGTGGATCAATGACTTCACAACTGATCCCTTCCTTTTCTAATTCGTCCACAGCTTTCAGCGTCACACGCTGGAGGATCTTTGACCATGAGACGATAGTGACGTCAGACCCTTCGCGCACGACACTTCCCACTCCAAATGGGATCGTGTAATCACCTTCCGGAATTTCTCCCTTATCCCCGTACATCACTTCACTTTCGATAAAGATCACCGGGTTTTCGTCGCGAATAGCAGTTTTGAGCAGGCCCTTCGCATCCTTGGGATTTGATGGCATCGCGACCTTCAGGCCAGCAATGTGGGCGTAGATGGACTCAAGCGATTGCGAGTGCGTCGCTGCAAGTCCATGTGCTGTGCCGCCAGGTCCACGAAAGACGATGGGAACATGATACTGCCCGCCTGACATCGAGTACATCTTTGCGGCATTGCTGACAATTTGGTCATATGCCACAAGAGAAAAATTCCAACTCATGAACTCAATGATCGGTCGCAGGCCAACCATTGCCGCTCCAACGCCAATGCCCGCAAAAC
>JANONN010000120.1:0-6510 GCA_031420835.1 Ignavibacteriales bacterium
GAACACCCAAGGATGGTGAGCGATACTTTGCACTGAACAAGCTGGACAAAGTCAACGGGGGTGGGCCCGAGGACAACAAACACAAGGTAATGTTTGAGAATTTGACGCCCCTGTTTCCCAAAGTGCAAATGCGCCTGGAGCGGGACAGCATCAAGACAGAAGAGAACATCACTGCCCGCGTCATCGACATCATTGCACCCATCGGAAAAGGGCAGCGCGGAATGATCGTCTCACCCCCAAAAGCGGGGAAAACGGTAATTGTGCAAAAGATTGCCAATAGCATTTTGCGCAATCATCCAGAGATCACGCTTATCGTGCTGCTTATTGATGAACGTCCTGAGGAAGTGACCGATATGGAACGAACGGTGAATGCCGAGGTCGTTGCCTCTACGTTCGATGAACCACCAGAGCGCCACGTGCAGGTTTCAGATATGGTGCTGGAAAAGGCAAAACGACTTGTGGAAGCGAAGAAGGATGTCGTGATATTGCTCGATAGCATTACGAGACTAGCGCGTGCTCATAATACTGTCGTACCGCATAGTGGTAAGATTCTTTCTGGCGGTGTGGATGCGAATGCGCTGCACAGACCCAAACGCTTCTTTGGAGCGGCCAGAAACATCGAAGAGGGTGGGAGCCTCACCATTATTGCCACGGCGCTGGTCGAAACCGGTAGTAGGATGGATGAAGTGATCTTCGAAGAGTTCAAGGGAACGGGCAATTCGGAAATTGTGCTGGATCGCAAGTTGAGCGATCGCCGCACGTTCCCGGCTATTGACGTTAACCGTTCTGGAACAAGAAAAGAAGAGCTGTTGATAGAGCCAGAAGACTTGAACCGTGTGTGGATATTGCGGAAGTTGCTGAGTGATCTGGCGCCGGTTGATGCGATGGAGTTTCTACTTGAAAAGATGCGAGGGACAAAATCCAACAAGGAATTCTTGAAAATCATGAATAGCTAATCATGCCAAACGAACTTCAAGAAGTTGTTATCGTCAGTGCATGTCGAACGCCGATCGGTTCGTTCTTGGGGGGACTAAGCTCGCTCTCCGCCCCGAGACTCGGAGCAATCGTTGTTGAAGAAGCTGTTCGCCGCGCTAGAATCAACAAATCCGATATTCACGAAGTGATCATGGGAAATGTCCTGACCGCGGGGGAGGGACAAGCGCCTGCGCGTCAAGCCGCGCTGTTCGCCGGTCTCCCCGAGTCCGTTGAGTGTATGACCGTAAACAAAGTGTGTGGCTCGGGATTGAAAGCCGTGATGCTCGCATCTCAGGCGATTGCCCTTGGAGATGCGGACATTATTGTTGCGGGTGGAATGGAAAGCATGTCCAACACCCCGTACTTGTTAGAGAAAGCCCGCAGCGGATTGAAGTTGGGTCACGCGCAGCTTGTGGACTCGATGGTGAAGGATGGTCTCTGGGATGTCTATAATGATTTTCACATGGGTAATGCAGCCGAGTTGTGTTCGAAAGAGTGTGCGGTTCCGCGAGAAGCACAGGATGAATTTGCCGTTCTGAGCTACAAGCGAGCGCAAGCGGCGTGGAAGGACGGCAAGTTCAAGGATGAAGTCGTTTCTGTAGCAATCAAGGGAAAGGATGGAGACACAGTTGTCGAGAAAGATGAAGAACCATTCAAGACGAACTTTGACAAGATCGCGAAACTGAAACCGGCATTTCAAAAAGATGGAACGGTGACCGCGGCGAATTCTTCAAAAATCAACGATGGGGCAGCGGCAGTGGTGATAATGTCGGCGAAGAAAGCGAAGTCGATGGGATTGAAGCCGCTCGCTCGCGTTGTCAGTTACGCATCTGCTGCAAAGAAGCCGGAGTGGTTCACAACAGCGCCGGTAGACGTTATAACAAAAGTCTTCAGTAAGAGTGGACTCAAGGATCAGGACATCGCCTTGTACGAGATCAATGAGGCGTTTGCCGTCGTGGCGCTCGCGGTGAACAAGATGCTTGGACTCGATATTGAGAAGGTGAATGTGAATGGAGGCGCTGTCGCACTTGGTCATCCCATCGGAGCGAGTGGCGCGAGAATCCTGGTTACCTTGTTGCACGCTCTCAAACAACGAAACAAAATTAGAGGGATGGCGGCGATCTGTATCGGCGGTGGGGAAGCAAGCTCGATGGTTGTTGAACTTATGTAGTCGCTTTCTCGCACCACCAAGTCTCTTGTAACACTTCTCTTTACACCTTCAGCCAGTGGGCAGGTGCACTCACAAGTAATCCCCTCACGTTTACTCCCAACAATCATGCGTCTTGCACCACCCACTTCAGCGGTAAGGTTCCGCCACCGCTAAGTATTTTCGTGGGCGGGAACGTCCGTTTTCCGCGTGCAACACAAGTATTGAGCGGCGTTCTGGCCATATTAGATGCAAAAATGAAAGACTTGACAAACCAAGTTTCTTCCCGTAGCTTAGCGCCAACAGTATTCGCATGGGTTTGCTAAGTGTAATAGCGATTTACGCTCACGTAAGACATCCAGGTGGGCACATGTTCCTTCTGCAAAAACTAGCATCACAAATTTCTCCCCTTCTCTGCTTTACAATTTTGTTCTGTCTGCTTTCCTCCATTGGCTGCCCAGCGCCAACTCAGCCGCCAGTCCAGACTCTGGAACTTAGCGCTGATTACATCGGAGCGAAAGAAGTCTGGTTGCGAGTAACAGCCACCCAGTCCCGCGGAGTGAGAGTGACGAGAAATGGAGTTACCATCTTCACCAACAATTCACTCTTAGGTGAAACTCTCGTTGTTGATTCCAGCCTTGTGCCGTCCCGGAGTTACACCTACACGGCGACTCCTTTGAAGGATGGGAGAGATGTTGACGAGCCGTCTCGGCTGCAAGTAACCACATTAGATACGACGAGCCATACGGTGAGCTGGCAGATTGATACACTTGGAGCCCAAGGGCTGATACGAGACGTGTGGGTCTTTGACCAGAACAACGTCTGGGCGGTGGGGGAGATCCAAGTTGAGACCGGCCAACCGGCATATGGTGCAGCAGTTTGGAATGGTTCTTCGTGGACGTTGCGAAGACTTGAAGCTCTTGGACCCACAGGTACTATTTCAAATCTCCGGCCGCGGGGTATTTATGCGTTTTTACGAACAGATATTTGGCTGGCGAGCGGGGGTGTCTTCCATTGGAACGGACAATCCATCACGCCGTATTGGATTAATTCTTTTCCTGGCAATCCCAATCCGATTCTCAGTGAAGGACAAACAGCAGAGAAAATTTGGGGAACTTCGAGTTCAAATATCTATGCGGTTGGGAGGGGTGGAGCCATAGCCCACTACAACGGCACGGTCTGGCGCAAGATGGAGTCTGGCACAACGGTGGATTTGGAAGACATCTGGGGCATAGACGAGAAGCATGTGTGGACGACGGGGTTTAATGTCGGTGACGGAAGGAGTGTTGTTTTAGAGTATGATGGGAACAAATGGTCAACACTGTACGATAACACACGCGTCCCGTCTGCAGAAAGGCTTGGCTTTAGTTCGGTCTGGACAAACTCGCCTAGTGTGTTAACAGCCACAGGTGTTAGTGGACCGGCAAGGTTGCACCCACGCACAAAGTTAGTTCGAAGGGAGGAGTCCGGCCAAGTGTACATTTCCTACTGCATTCGCGGCACGAACTCAGTTGATATTTTTATGACGGGAGCTGGTAGCGAGGTGCTGCATTTCAATGGTTCATCGTGGTACCGCTATGAGCAGGCACAAACAATAACGCGAAGCACAGCGAGATGGTTGACAGTAAAGATAAGTGCGGGTTTCGTTCTTGTGGGCGGTTGGACGCTGACCGAGCTTTCTTCGAGTACCCCTGTCATACTGCGAGGATACCGCTGATGTGATCGAGAAAGGAGTAACGGCATGCCCCGAAGATAAGTAGGCCCCCGCGGCAGGCATCCTCGGCTCTCGATCCGCCAAGATCAACAAGTAGGGGCAGTTCAATCTTTTTGACAATGGTGCACATCGACAAGTTAAGAATAGGAAGAAAAAGCTTCATGCACTACGCCACAATTAACAAAGGCTGCATGCAACTCTGCTTAGCACTTATGCTCTTGATCGCGATGGCTTTCCTTGCGTGCCCGATACCAACCCCGCCGCCGCAACAAACGTGTGAGATGGAATGGAACTGATGCAGCGAGCGGAGTATATCTCTATCGGTTCATAGCCACCCCAAGAGAGCAATCGCAACCTTTCGTAAGTGTTGGAAAGCTCATTTTGACCAAATAACATAGTTGGCCAACCAATATGAATACACGATCAATCAAACACATCACTGTCCTTGGTGCAGGGACGATGGGAAATGGAATCGCCCACGTCTGCGCGCAATATGGATTTCATGTCACGCTCAACGACATTAAGCAAGAATTCGTTGATCGGGGTCTTGCAACGATTCAGTCAAATCTCGACCGTCAAGTGAAGAAGGGAACGATCACCGAAGAGCAGAAGAAGGAGACACTCGGTCACATCAAGACTGAGTTGAATCTTGAGACAGCCTGCAAAGATGCCGATATCGTTATCGAGGCCATCATAGAGGATGCGGGAATCAAGAAGGAGTTGTTCCGGAATCTCGATCGCATCGCAAAACCTGATGCACTGTTAGCGAGTAACACTTCTTCCATCTCTATTACAGAGCTCGCTGCTGTCACGAAGCGGCCCGAGAAGGTCATCGGGATGCACTTTATGAATCCCGTGCCGGTGATGAAGTTAGTGGAGGTCATTCGCGGCTTGGCGACGTCGGACCAGACGTATCAAACGGTCAAAGAGTTGGCAGAGCGTCTGGAGAAAACTCCCGTCGAAGTAAACGACTATCCCGGTTTTGTTTCCAATCGTGTTCTTCTTCCAATGTTGAACGAAGCGATGTTCTGCGTCATGGAAGGAGTGGCGTCACCCGAAGCGATTGACACGGTGATGAAGCTCGGAATGAACCACCCGATGGGACCACTCCAACTTGCAGACTTCATCGGCCTCGATGTTTGTCTCTCCATCATGAATGTCCTTCACGATGGATTGGGCGACTCAAAGTATCGGCCATGTCCGTTGCTCAAGAAGATGGTTGCTGCGGGCCACTTGGGGAGAAAAACAGGCAAGGGCTTTTACGAGTATCCAGCGGCCAAATAGGCCAACGGGAAATCGAACATTATGAACTTCGAATTTACTGAAACAAAATGCTCCAAGGGAGTTGTCGGGAGGGATGCGTGTGAGGACTCCCGCAGGTTCAGGAGTTCCATCCCACAAGCCCCCCCGACAACTCCTTCACAGCTTTTTGGTAGGGCTTTTAGGAAAACAGGAAAGGGTTTTTATGAGTATCCAGCTTCCAAATAGGCCAACGGGAAATCGAACATTATGAACTTTGAATTTACTGAAACTCAGTTGTTGATCAAGGAAACTGCCCGCAAGTTTGCAGAAGATGAACTAGCGCCATCTGCAGACGAACGTGATGAAAAAGAACTTTTCCCCCACGAGGCTGTGAAGAAGATGGGAGAGCTTGGCTTCATGGGAATGGTGGTCTCCGAACAGTATGGCGGGGCAGGGCTCGATACGGTTGCGTATGTGCTCGCCATGGAGGAAATCTCCAAAGTTGATGCCTCTGCAGGCGTCATTATGTCCGTCAATAACTCACTTGTCTGTTGGGGGATAGAAACGTTCGGTACCGAGGAGCAGAAGAGAAAGTATCTTGTGGATCTTGCATCAGGACGGAAACTTGGCGCGTTCGCACTTTCTGAACCTGAGGCTGGCAGCGATGCAACGAACCAACGGACGACGGCGACGAAAGACGGCGATTTCTATGTCATCAACGGTACGAAGAACTTCATCACGAACGGCGAGAACGCTGATGTCGTGCTTGTAATGGCAACCACAGATCGTTCCCTCGGATATAAAGGAGTGAGCGCCTTCATTGTCGAGCGCGGAACGCCAGGATTCTCGGTGGCCAAGAAGGAAAGGAAACTCGGTATTCGTAGCTCTGACACTGTGTCGCTCGCATTTCAAGATTGTCGTGTTCCCGCTGCAAATCGCATCGGCGAGGAGGGATTTGGCATTAAGTTCGCGTTGAACTCGCTCGATGGAGGACGAATCGGAATTGCATCGCAGGCTCTTGGCATAGCCCAAGGTTCACTCGAGGCCTCGATCAAATACAGCAAAGAGCGGAAGGCATTCCACCATCCGATCGCAGATTTTCAAGCGATACAATTTAAGCTGGCGGATATGGCAACGAACGTCGAAGCAGCCCGGATGCTCATTCTTCGCGCAGCAAGTTTGAAAGATAAGCACGAACCGTACGGACTCGCAGCGGCAATGGCAAAGCTTTATGCATCGAAAGTCGCTGTCAATGCTGCGCTCGAAGCGATCCAGATCCATGGAGGATATGGCTACATGCGTGAGTACAAGGTGGAGCGTTTCCTTCGCGATGCCAAGATCACGGAGATATATGAAGGAACATCGGAGATTCAGCGAATTGTCATCTCGCGTCATATTTTGAATGAATGAAGAATAGCATAAGCTGCAATGG
>JANONN010000121.1:0-3110 GCA_031420835.1 Ignavibacteriales bacterium
CAGGGGGTCTTCACTAAGATGTCAACACTTCTTTTGGTGAAGACGCAGAGTGGTTACTAAAGAACACCCTTATGAAAGCAACTGTGTTCGTGATTGGTACGCTGATGGTCACCATATCTTTTGTTCAGGCACAAGCGCAAACGGGCAGTCTTGAAGGAGTTGTGCTGGACAAGGGATCAAAACAGCCACTCGAGTTGGTCAACGTCGTGATTCAGGGAACGAACTACGGTGCGGCTACAAACCCGAATGGCCGCTTCACGATTCACAACATCCCTGTTGGAACATACACGGTGAAGTTTTCGATGATCGCGTTCAAAGACAAGCTCGTTTCCAACGTTCGCATCAAGCAAGGAACAAATGCGCTGGACGTCCTGCTGGAGGAAACTGCGTTAGAGACCGAAGAAATCGTCATTACACCGAAACCTGAACGCTACGACGCGAGCGGAATTACGGCCCGTCTCGGTAAACAAATGGTTGCCGGTACGCCGGGTTCTGCGCAGGATATCTTCTGGGTGGTGCAGACGCTACCGGGGATCGCATCGGACGGGGACAACTCCAAGCTCTACGTGCGCGGCGGAAGCCCGGATGAAAATCTCGTGCTGTACGATGGCGCAACCATCCGCAACCCGTTCCATTTCGATATGATGGGGGGCGGCTACTGGAGTATCTTCAACTCGCGATTGGTCGAAAAAGTAGAGTTCTATGCCGGTGGATTTCCTGCTCGCTATGGTGACAGGCTCTCTTCGGTGTTGTTGATTGAGAATCGGACAGGCGACATGGAGAAGCTGAAAGGTGAGGCATCGATCAGCATGTCGGATGCGAGTGGAACAGTCGAAGTGCCGCTCGCATTTGCCAATGGCGCAGCAATGCTCTCTGCCCGCCGCAGCTATTTTGATGTGTTCCTTAAATACACGGACCTGGCGAGCGATTACAGTGTGCTTCCCTATTTCTTCGATATCAATTCTAAAGTGGATGTCAACCTTTCACAAAATCATAAACTGACCTTCTCCGGGCTTTACTCCAGAGAACAGATGTACGGATTCTTTGACCGTCCGAATTACACAGGCACTTTTTCCTGGGAGAACAAAAGCGGTGTAGTCATAGGCCGACTTCGCTCGCTGCTCGGTGAGTTCTTCCTTTCGGATTTCATTCTTTCGTGGAGTAAGGCAAGAAGTTCATCCACCCAGCCGCGCAATGCTGTGGAAACATACGACTTTCAAGAAGAGTCCCTTAAGCAAGATTTTACTCTCATCTTCCCTGCCAATGAACTTCACATTGGCGGCTGGGTTATTCGCGAGAAGGAGGAGGTGGTTATCGATCTCCCACGCGAGATTGCCGTCAACTTCGATGAGCTGAAGCTACGAGGAAACGGTTCATCTGTAAAACCGTCGCTCTACGTTGATGACAGGTGGACCATCTCCCCAACGCTAACCGCAAGCATTGGCGTACGATATGACTATATTGCGAAAAGCAAAGAAAGCACGTTTTCACCACGGCTTAATCTCTCATACTCGTGGAATGAACATATGAGTCTTTCGGCAGATTACGGCTGGTACTTTCAATCGCCAAGACCATTTCAGTTGGCTATCAACAGCAATCTAAAATCCAAGCGAGCAGAAAGCTATGGCATCGGCATCAAGCATGAGGTGGGTGATGCAATAGTGGTAAGTCTTGAGCTGTACAACAAGAATCTTTCTCGACTCATTACGATTGATTCTCTCTGGAATGTGTCGAACGGCGGTGATGGGTACTCACGCGGCGCGGAGTTTTACATTCAGTTGAAGAACGCTCAAGGATTTTTCGGTTGGTTGTCATATACCTATTCGATTTCAAAACGAAAAGAAGGGAGAAACAACGATCTTCACTTCTTTGATTATGACAGGCCACATTTGATCAGTTTAGTGGCGAACTACAAATTCTCGGAGCATTGGCAAGCCGGTTTGCGCTTCCGCTATGGCAGCGGAAGGCCGTACACGCCGGTCGCTTCGTCCTGGTACGATCCGGGAGAAAGACGCTGGTTTCCCATTCCCGGCGTCCATAACTCGGATCGTTACCCGGCATATAACCGACTGGACGTTCGGGTGACACGACATTTCCAATTTGCATCGTTCGATCTCGATGTTTATTTAGAGATCCTGAATGCCTACAACCAAAAAAATATCGTGCACTACGTGTGGGATGAGACGTATTCATCGAAGGAGCGAATGACCATTTTTCCGTTTATGCCCGTGCTTGGTATCAGCGCTCAGTTTTAGAAAAGGCACAAGCCATGATGCAAAAACCAAAGCAACAATACATTCCGGCCCTTCGATTCGACTGGCTTACAAACTTCTATGATCCGCTCATACGTTGGTTTCTTCGCGAGTCAACCTTCAAGCGCCGCTTGATACAACTGGCGCAGATAGAGAACGGCCACCGCGTGCTTGACATCGGCTGCGGAACTGGAACTCTCACACTGATGACAAAGCGGGCATTCCCCAAGGCTGACGTGCTTGCGATTGATGGAGACGCACACATTCTTGATATCGCCCGAAGAAAAGCTCAGCAAGAAAACCTAGTAGTTACGTTTGAGCGCGGAATGTCTTTTAACCTCCCCTATCCTGATGGCTCGTTTGACCGCGTTGTTTCGAGTTTGCTGTTTCATCATTTGACGCGAGAGAACAAAGAACGCACGCTGCGAGAAATCTTTCGGGTCCTGCGACCGGGTGGGGAACTCCACGTTGCGGATTGGGGGAAGCCGCACAATACACTCATGCGAGCCGCATTCTATCTCGTGCAACTGCTCGATGGGTTCACGACGACTCAAGATAATGTCAACGGTCTCCTTCCTGCCATGTTGGTTGAATCTGGATTTCGCGACGTAACTGAGACAAGCCGCTTCAGCACCGTGTTTGGAACTCTATCAATCTACAGTGGAAGAAAAGTCGCATGAACAAGATATACTCCCCTATCCGTTCTTTTCGGTTCGTTTGCATAGGAATATGTTTTGTCTTTGTACAAGTGAATCTTGTTGCTCAGGAAGACCACGTTCGCCATCAAAGTTCTCCGCATCCGGTCAATGTCACAATGGGCATCCCCGATCCGGTCGGCAGCTACAACGTTCGGCTGAA
>JANONN010000122.1:0-2635 GCA_031420835.1 Ignavibacteriales bacterium
CCTATAGTCCCCCTACGAGGGGGACGACATCAGCACTTACCATGTCACTCGCCAAGTGGAAAACTCTAGAACAAAAAACGATCTCCCAGAATCCCTGGTGGGAATACCGGCTCGATACGTTTGAGCTTCCACAGGGTGAGCATGGCGAGTATCACTATGTGCACACCGCAGGCGCCAGCATGGTGATTCCCATGCTCAACGATGGAAGGCTCGTCATGGTGAAGCAGTATCGCTACCTGTGCGCCCGCGATAGTCTAGAGTTTCCGTGTGGCGGTGTCAAGCCCGGCTCCGATTACATTGCCACTGCAACCCAAGAACTGGCCGAAGAGGCTGGATTCAAAGCTACGGAGTTTCGGCTCCTTGGTGAATTCAATCCGTACAACGGCGTCACCGATGAGAGCTGCCGCGTCTATCTCGCTTGCCGTCTGACGCCCGCTCCATCAAAGCCCGACACGACGGAAGAGTTTGAGCAGGTTCTTCTCACACCCTCCGAGCTTGATCAACAAATAGAAGCAGGAGACATTTGGGATGGGATGACCCTCGCAGCTTGGTCGTTCAGTCGCAAGAAGGTTCTTTCCTTAACTGCTCAGTGATCTTCATGGTGATTTGAGAAAACAGATGGACTCCGCATTCGTCGAACGAATCCCCCTTCATCCCCCTTTTTCAAAGGGGGACATGGGGGATTTGCTTTCCAAGGGGTCTCACTACTTCTTCCCGGACAAGAATCGAAGACATTTCACCTTTCTCCCAAAAGGGTTCCTTTTCCTTCTTCTTCTCGTCTCTCATCAGGTCATTGCACAAGTCAAGCTCGGTGCCGAGCTTCTGCTGGAGAAACACTTCGCACTCATCGAAGGAAAGCGGGTCGGTCTCATCATCAATCACACGGCGCTTCTTCCTAACGGCATGCATCTCGCCGATGCGCTTCACAAGGACCGCCGCGTAAATCTTGTAGCACTCTTTGGTCCCGAGCACGGCGTTCGCGGAGATCATCCTGATGGTGTAAACATTCAAGGTGGTGCAGATGCGAAAACCGGCGTGCCGGTGCACTCACTCTACGTAGGTGGATCGTTCAAAGCGACAAAAGAAATGATGAGACAGATTGACGTGCTCATCTTTGATTTGCAAGATGTGGGCGCTCGTTTCTATACCTTCATCTCCACACTCGCACTCGCGATGGAGTCGGCGGCGGAGCGTGGTATTCCATTCATCGTGCTCGACCGTCCCAATCCCATTCGCGGCACATGGGTGGAGGGATTTGTGCGGGAAGATTCGCTACGCTCGTTCGTAGGATGGAACCGCATTCCAATCGCCTACGGTATGACCATCGGCGAGTTAGCCACGATGATCAACGAAGAAGGGTGGCTAAAAGGTGGGATCAAAGCAAAGCACACGGTGGTTAAGATGGAAGGGTGGAAGCGCGAGATGTGGTATGATGAAACGGGACTCCGTTGGATCAGTCCGTCTCCCAACATGAGAACCCTCTCCACGGCAACGGTCTACCCCGGCATGTGTTTGGTGGAAGGAACGAACGTTTCAGAAGGGCGAGGAACCGAGCGACCGTTTGAATACATAGGAGCGCCGTTTGTGAAGGGGAGCGAACTTGCTCAACGGATGAACGCTTATCGCCTTCCGGGAGTAACATTTGAGCCGATTGAATTCACTCCACAAGACATTCCCAATGTTGCCCTTAACGTAAAGCACAGAAGTGTCCGGTGCGAAGGAGTGTATGTGAAGGTTGTCGATCGCGACAAATTCGAGCCTGTGAAGACAGGAGTATTTCTTCTCTCAGCACTCAAGTCTCTCTATCCCGCGGACTTCAAATGGCGAGAGCGGACGATGGATCTCCTTGCCGGTACTCCACAACTCCGTCTGGCGATTGATGCACAAACAGATCCTTCACTGCTCGCCCAAATGTGGAAGAAGGAAGTCGCAGAGTTTTATACGACAAGAAGAAAGTCGTTGTTATATTAGGCGCCCGTCGTTCCGCTATTGCAACCCCCCCCTTTTTGGGGTTTTGAAAAAAGCACTCTTGAAAAAGCACTCTTCAAAACAGCAAGATTCGGATTGCGAAACGTCGGAACTTGCTGTATCATTCCTGCGTTGCTCAACAGTTCTTAATACCCACAACGTTATGTCAGACTCTCTCTTCAAGACGAAGCTCATTCTCGCTTTTGCTTCCGTCTATCTCATCTGGGGCTCAACGTATTTAGCGATCCGTTTTGCCATTGAGTCTATTCCTCCATTCTCAATGGCGGCAATTCGGTTTCTCGTTGCAGGGTCACTCCTCTTCGTCTGGGCACGGTGGCGCAGCAAAGAACGGCTGACATGGTCGCACTGGCGGTCTGCGGGCGTCGTTGGATTTCTGTTGTTGGTGGGCGGAAATGGCGGCGTGGTGTGGGCTGAGCAAACCGTCCCATCCGGTATTACCGCGCTCATCATCGCCATTGTCCCGCTCTGGATGGTGCTCTTTGAATGGATGAACAACGGCGTTCGTCCCAATGCATTCACATCCACCGGCATATTTTTGGGGCTTGTCGGAATTCTCCTGCTAATCGGCCCCGGTGAGATCACGGGAACGGAAGTGGATTGGGTGGGTGCAATGGTGCTGATTGTTGCGACCATCTCGTGGGCGATC
>JANONN010000123.1:0-12427 GCA_031420835.1 Ignavibacteriales bacterium
CCCAGCGCGTAATCAATTCTCATGAAGCCGAGATTGTATGAGAACCCCCCGCTCACGTAGAACGTTGAGCTTGTTTGGCCCTTCGCCTCACTGCTGCCGGGTTGGTAGTATTGTTTCGAAGACGACTCAGCCGATATCCAAATCACTTGTGCGCCTGAGCGAACGGTAAAGCTTTCACTGACGGCAATCTCTCCTCCCAACCGCAGCGACTTCATTGGTCCCTCGTACGTTGACTCGTACTGTACATCGCCTCTGTTGTAGCGACGATTATCGAAAGTGGTGCCGCTCGTTGTGTAAAAACTCTTGTGGGTGCTTGTCGTTGGCGCCAATGAAAACTCCAATCCCAATAGTGCAGTGCCGGTGACTTGCCATGTCAACGCTGCGGCAAGTTGATACGACGAAACCTCTGAGTTCCCTGTCTTCCGCTCCTCGTAAATTGGCTGAGAGCTTCCCTGGTCATACCATTGGCTTTTTTCCGACATTTCGCTCGTTGATGATAAGAGGCTGAATCTTCCGCCAAGCAAAACGCTCTCTGTCAACTGATGGCGGACATCTGCTGTCAGGCCCGAGAACGAGTCCTTGTTAAACGACACATCAGGTTTATCGAGTGGTCGGGGGATGCCGTTCTCCACGATCTTGGTCGGTTTCCCTTCGTCGTTTATGTTTTGAAGGAACGCAACAACGGAAATTTCAAATTGCTCCGGAGTCCCCATCAAAGCGCCGACCTGAAAATTCTTTCCGTTTCCCTCATCCTTGTATTCTGATTGAGATGAACCTGGCGTGCCTCCAGTGTAGGAACTGCTCCAGCTCTGTTTCAGTTCGCCGGCTTGGCTTATCAGCGAGGCTGCTCCGCCGACAGAAAGAATCCCTAAGTCGAAAGCTCCACGAGCTGTAAAGGTCTTTCCACTCCCATTGGTCTCATACTCCGACTGACCCGTTGACCGGTAGGAGGAGGAAGACTGGTCGTAGCTATTAATATTTTTCGATGAATATGAAGAGAGAGCGCCAGATCCTCCTAAGACCAAAGGTCCAAGCGAAAGAAGGACATCAACGGGGAGAAGCGTTACCCCATTATCAATCTCATTAGATGAACTTGATGAGTAGCTTGATGAACCGGATGATGAAGTCGAGGATCCTTCACGTTTTAAGGAATAGTTGCTCAAGAATGGATTGCCCCGAATGATCAATCCTTTGAGTCGTGTGGCTTTTGCGGGATTGAACAACGCCTCCGATTCAGGATCAGGCAAGGCGATCGAGAGATTCCCCATACCGGCAAGTCGGGCTGACTGCCCCTGACTGAACGCAGCCACCGAAATGGTAATGGTGAGGATAAGAACGAATGTTGTCTTCATGATATGTTCCCTCCAGACATGTGAATGTATAGTGAGACCGACGACTCGACTGAGCGGCTCGGCTGAGCTCGCCGAAGACTCGTCGAAGTCTACTGTAACGCAGAATGCACACGGGCAAGAACCTGTTTCGCCGTGCGGTCAACATTCAAAAGAATTGAGTCAACTTCTTCCGTTGTCTTTGAGACAAACTCCTCCTCCTGTAATGTGGCGACATTAATGCGAACATTCAAGGCAGCACTTTGACATGCTGCTTCGAGCAGCAACGCGGAGACACCCGCATCAGAAATCGAGTTCACATTCCCTTTTTCTGCGACGCGCAACGCGAGTCCAATGGCTTGTTCACAGTGTTCCATGACCTTCAAAGGAACCAGAGCGGCAACCTTGGTGGCTTCCTGAATGGAAACGCTTCGCGCAAGTTTCTCTTGATCCGTTTCTTTCGGAAGTCCGAAGGCCGCCATCACTTTGTTGAAGGCCTGAGTGTCTTCATCAACAAGCGCGATGAGCTTGGAGCGCAATGCCTCTGCGCCTACCAGAACCTCCTCCATCTCTGCCTGGACTTCGACGTACTTCTTTTTCCCGATGGTCAACCGGCACACCATAGCTGTGAGCGCGGCGCCTAAGGCTCCGGCAAGCGCTGCAACGCTTCCGCCGCCGGGTGCGGGTGAGTTGGAAGCAAGCTCATTCAGGAATTCTGTAACGGTCTTCGATACGAGCATAGTCTTACCTATCAAGTTGATGACGTGAGCATGTACTCGATGATCTTTTTGTTTGGATCGAACTGTTCAAGCTGATTGAGTCCAAGCCGATCAACAGCAAGTTGAAGATGCTCCTTCTCACTCAATATCCGAACATCCTTGTTCGAGTAGTACTCGCCCGCAATGAGTAATGCTTTGAGCGGAGTCAGCCCTACGATTTCGCTTCCCGTGGCGTTAATGCCGAGAGAGAGCGCCTGTTTCTTGACTTCTTCGAAGGCGGTGTGGGGAGGAGTGACTTCAAAATCAACGAGATTGATCGACACCTGCGCAATGTTGAATCGCTCAAGAAACACACCCATTGCTTTCACGGCTTTGAGTGTGCCGGGGATTTTCATTGCCTCACCTTTCTCATCCTTCACAACATTCCCTGCTTCGTCTTTCTTCGGGCGACCGCTTTCTCGAATGCGAAGGGCAATCTCATGTGCCAAGGAGGAGTCCGGCGTATTGAGATTGACATTGTAGGCAATGAGGAATTTTCGTGCACCCGTGACCGTTGCGCCGGATCGTGTGTTGAACTGAGCAGGACCGAAATCGGGCTGCCATTTCGGGTCTTTGAGTTTTTCTGGCAGCGACTCATATTCCCCTTTTCGGATGTCGGCAAGGTTCCGACGATGCGGAGCAGTCGCTGCCGACTCATACAAGTACATTGGAATCTTCAACTCTTCCCCCACTCTTTTGCCGAATGCGCGAGCAAGTTGCACACAATCATCCATTGTGACGCCGGAGATAGGGATGAAGGGGACTACATCTGTTGCGCCGAGTCGAGGATGCTCTCCTTTGTGCGCCGTCATGTCAATAAGTTCACTCGCGGTCTTCGTGGCGTTGAAGGCAGCTTCGACCACTCCTTTCGGATTGCCCACAAAGGTCACAACGGTGCGATTGTAATCCTTGTCCGGTTCAACACTCAGCAGTTTGACGCCCTGGACGCGACGAACGCTCTCGGCTATCGCATTGATCGTGTCGGTGTTTCGGCCTTCGCTAAAGTTGGGAACGCATTCGACGATGCGGGTCATACTATTATGAATTCTACCTCCTCAGTGGATTCTTGGAACCGTTTATCTCGTCCTCTTAATTTGTTCTGAAACAGAAGGTTCAGATATGAGCAAGTCACTTACGTAGCAAAGCAGACCCTGAAAGGGTCGCATCTTCTAGGTCGTGGCAACGCCACGACCTCTCTCTTATTCATCTCCTCAGAAACCCTGAAAGGGTGACATAACATAATCGTTAATCCCATACATACCGCTCATCATAATCAACTCCGTAACTTTTCAAGAATGCGCGATACTCATCCTGAAATGTCTTCTTTCGGTGGTGCTGCTCTTGTCCTGCAATGTATTGCCTCACCCTTTCCACCTGAGACTGGCTCACGGAGAACGCCCCGTAGCCACTCTGCCACGCAAACTTTGTCAAGATCCTCCCTTTCGTCTTGATCCATTTTGACGATTCACGTTTCACTTCACCTACAACTTTCGCCAACGAGAGATTACGTGTAAGTGAACACAGGATATGCACGTGGTCTGCAACACCACCGACGATCAAAACCGGACAGTCAAGATTGTTGCACGTCCCACCAAGATATGCATGCATCTCCCCACGAATGTCTCGATCTGTCAGGAATGGATTCCGGTTCTTCGTCGAGAAGATGATATGCACAAGTACCTTCGCAAGGGATTGTGGCATGACAAACTCCTTCCCGATGCAACCCTTTCAGGGTATTGACATGAGTTCAGAGACATCCAAACCGAGGACGTTGTCCTCGGTTTGGATGATGTTCCCCCTTCGGGGGATTCTTGTACTGTGACTTCCTGAGAAGTCGTTTGAATCTGAAAGAATATTATGGACTGATGTTACGCCGTGCCTGCGGCAGGCAGGCAAAACAGGTATGTCACCCTTTCAGGGTTTCTTGTCGTTGGCTATTGAGTTGGTCGGGGCGCTGCCCCGACTTGAAGTAAATGACCCTTTCAGGGTCTGTTGTGCGTATTTCCACGAAGTGGAAACATATTACAACCGAGGGCGACGCCCTCGGAAACAACAAATCAAGAATCCATCTTGCCCCGTGAGATAGTCACACGAAGACACAGATCGTTCCGCCTGGGAACTATCTCACGGGGCTACATATCGTTCGACTGAGCGCTCACGACGAAGTCTTCCTGTGCGTAACATCAGCGGTCATGAATCCGGCGGTTCACCACCGCGGATGAAAATAGGACTGTTTCCATGGTAGTTAATACAATGGCACAATGACCCGATGACTCAATCGTCAATCTCTTCGGCTTATTTTCATAGCAGTTATGGATCTAAAACTCAAGTATCGTCCCATTCTTAATAATGTGCTTCACATGATTTACACCGAAGTGGTAAGGAAGGTGGCGGTAGTTTGGAAGATCGTAAAGAATAATGTCGGCTTGCTTTCCGACTTCGATACTACCGAAGCGGTCAGACATCCCGAGCGCGGCTGCTCCGTTCAATGTGCTAGCCGTGATGGCTTCTTCCGGTGTCATAGACATCTGTGTACAGGCAATTGTCATCATCAGTGGCATGGAGAATGACATGCAGGAGCCGGGATTGAAGTCGCTTGCAACGGCGATTGGTACGCCAGCGTCAATCAGTTTGCGAGCCGGCGCGAACCCGTGTCCGAGAAAGAACGAAACGCCGGGGAGTAACACACCAACAACGCCGCCGCGCTTCAACTGCTGGATTCCCTCATCGTCAATATGTTCCAAGTGATCAGCCGAGACAGCGCCAAGCTCTCCAGCAAGGATTGAACCGCCCGATGCCGCTAATTCATCTGCATGCAGCTTCAGTTTTAGCCCAAGCCCGCGTGCAGTTTGAAGGATGTATCGAGACTCCTCCGGCGTGTAATATCCGCGCTCGCAGAAGACATCGCAGAAGATGGCTAGACCCCTTCGAGCAATGTAGGGAAGCATTCGCTCGCACACAAGTTTGATGTACTCTTCACGGCGCTCACGAAACTCAGGAGGGACCGCATGAGCGCCGAGAAATGTTGGAACGATTGTCATGAAATGCTCTTTGTGAAGCTCGGCAATCGTCTCCAGCATTTTGATCTCGCTTTGTTCATCAAGTCCGTAACCGGATTTGATCTCCACGGTGGTCGTGCCATGTTGCATCATAGCGTCAAGCCGGTGTGACGCCAGTTTCTTCAGTTCCTTCCTTGTTGCAACTCGTGTGGCCCGCATCGTACTGAGGATTCCGCCCCCCTGTTCGGCGATCTGCTGATAGGTCTTCCCTTCGGCGCGCATCGCGAATTCATCTTCGCGGCTTCCTGCAAACACCATGT
The DNA here is from genome assembly GCA_031420835.1 of Ignavibacteriales bacterium. Taxonomy (GTDB): domain Bacteria; phylum Bacteroidota; class Ignavibacteria; order UBA10030; family UBA10030; genus JANONN01. Next base: position 5,406 of record JANONN010000123.1, read on the forward strand.
GGGTATGTGAATCCACAAAACCGGGGAGTGCGACAAGTTCGTTTGCATCGAAGACCGTAGCGTCGTTAGCAAGAATCTCCGGCGATTCACCTGTTCTGCCGATCCACCGAAACGTGCCATCTTCAATCAATATGTCAGCATTCGCAATAACGCCGATATCGCGCATGTCAGCCCCGTTTTTCCATGGCTTGCCATTGGCAGCGACGGTCACAAGCTGTTTGATGTTCCTCAGAAACAATTGCATGGGAGCAAGATACGGTTAGAGTTTCTTAGCTTCAAGGAAAACATATGCGCCCATGGACAATCCAAAGTTGATGATCAAATCGTCCACCGTTCGCAAGAGACGAGCCACATCGTATCGCATACGCTTCGGAAGCAAAAGCTTTGGTGCAAGATAGTACCAGAAGGGATTGAAGGTGTACTCATCGATGATGACAAAGCGGCTTTTTACCGATGTCAGGATTGATTGCTGAGATATTTCTTCAAAAGGGGAACCGGAGTGGAGAAGAGAAGCCCCTGTCTCTTCCTGCAAAGCGCGTCGCTTCTCTTCTTCCGAAGCAAGGAACGACGCGAAACGTTTTCGCAGTTTCCACTTCTGACGATATGGTTTATAGGTTGGAAGAAGAGCATACAAGAGTGCTGCAAGAGATTTTCGCGCGCGTCCAATCCCAATGAAGTCCATAATGATGAGCTTACCGCTGGGTCTGAGCGATTTGTGGACTTCATCAAGAAGATTCTCGAGAGCCAGGACATGATGAAGTGCGTCATGGGCGACGACGCAATCGTACTGTTCAGATGGAAGGGAGATCGTATTGAGATCGCCAACCATGAAGGTGGGTGGGTTTGAAAGGTTGCGAGCTAATTCTCTTGCGCGCGCAATTCGTTCAGGACTGAGATCACTGGCGGTTACATTCTTTCCCCGTTCAGCAAGCTGAATACTCAAACTCCCTTCTCCGCAACCTAGCTCAAGCACGTCTGGCCCCGTAGTCGCTATGCGATCCAAGAAATGGCGAAACTCCTTCCCAAAAAAGATCTCAAACAACCGGTCGTCATGCCATAACTGCGGATTTTCGGGATCGGGTTGTCCGCCAAAGACGGACCCCCAATGTGCCGCCTCTTGCTCGATTAGTTTGTTATACCGTTCCTGATTCATTCGATATCGTCGATGGAGGTTTGTCCGCTCGTTTGTACCCATCGCAAGTGATCATCGGAAGGCGCGGGTACTTTGCAAAGCGAGGATCGGTGAAGGAAAGCGTGCAGAGGTAGAAGATGTTGCCGCGTGTATTTCGATGAACGCGAGCGTATTGGCAGTTACCGCAAAGTCCGATTTTTGCGTCACGATCCGAAGATTCCATGCGCTCAACCCTTAGAAAGGTTCGCCCGGATTTTGGCAAGCAAGATCTGCGCTTTCGAGAATTCCTCTTCTACCTTGTTCATCATGTCCAAGAGTCCGTCGAGATTGTTCTCCCTCGACTTGTTCTCGATGATCTGGCAGAGCGAGGCAAGCTCTATTAATGACAGATTGAGGCTACTTCCCCTTAGCGAGTGAGCTGCAAATTGGACGTCATCGGCGTTCCCGCGCTCAAGAGAAGTTCTCAGGTGTGAAAGTTGGTTTGTTGCGTAGGAGAGGTATGAGGCGATGAGGTCCTCAACAAAATCTGGATCGGAATCGATGCCGAGGTTGGTGAGGCGCTTCATAATGCGGGATAAGATGTCGGCTTCTGCTATGGGCTGAACATTACGCGCCTGTCCAGCCGCCTTTCGTGAACCCCATTTCTCTAACAGTTTATAAACGACGTCCAGGTGAATCGGCTTGGTGATGTAATCATCCATTCCGGCCTCGATGCATTTTTCCCGATCCCCCTCCATCGCATCGGCAGTCATTGCGACGATAACAGGGCGTTCAGCCGGTTTCAAGGTGTTCACAATCAGTCGCGTTGCCTGAAGGCCGTCCATCTCCGGCATGTGCACGTCCATCAGCAGAACATCATACCGTTCCCGTTGGACGGCATCAACCGCCGCTCGTCCGTTTTCCACGATCTCTGGTTGATAGCCAAGCTGTTCGAGTACTCGGCGAATCAGTTTCTGGTTGATGGTGTTATCTTCGGCAACCAGAATATTCAACGGTCGGGAGGACCTCACTTGAGGAGATACAACACTGGGTCTCTTGTCGATTATCCATTGACGCCCCGAGATGGTCTCAAGGAGAACATTATACAACTGCGATTGCTTGATGGGTTTCGACACGAGCGCCGCGAAAAGATCCTTGGGGAAATCTGCTGCGGTTGTTCTTCCAATGGACGTCAAAAGAATAAGCGGCAACCGATCCGGCGGGCGGAGATTACGTAATTCACGAGCGAGAACAACACCATCCATGTCGGGCATTTGCATATCGAGGATTGCAACATCAAACGGATCATCTCGGCTCACCCATCCGATCGCTTCCTTCGGTGACTGCGTAGCTCGAGCAATCATTCCCCATTGTTCGATTTGAAGGGAGAGAATGTGCAGGTTGGTCTTGTTGTCGTCGACAAGAAGAACGCGCTTGTTCGTCAACTCGGTTTGATTGGCTTTCACGTAGACGCGTGGAACTTGAGCGGTTCCAGTGGCGCTTCCGGCGACGATGGTGAAGTGGAAGGTCGTTCCTTTCCCGACTTCGCTCTCCAACCAGATCGTTCCGCCCATCGCAGTGACCAAACGTGAAGAGATCGCCAAACCTAATCCAGTTCCTCCGTACTTCCGGGTCGTTGAGGCGTCAACTTGAGAAAATGCCTGGAAGAGGCGATTCATTCGATCTTGAGGAATTCCAATGCCCGTGTCTTTGACTGCAACATGGATCTCCAAGCCGGCTTCATTGCTCCTTGAGGCCTCCGCTTTGACAAATACTTCTCCTTGCTCTGTGAATTTGATTCCGTTCCCAACCAGATTGATGATCACCTGCCGTAATCGAGTTTCGTCTCCGACAATCATTGGCGGCAGTTGTGGATCGAGAAGATAGAGAAGATCAATCTTCTTCTCGGTTGCCTTTGGTGTCAGCACATCGAACGCCTTTTCGATGCAGTCTCTCAGTTCAAAGGGGTGTTCCTCAAGATCGAGCTTGCCCGATTCGATCTTGGAGAAATCAAGAATGTCGTTGATGATGGTGAGAAGGGCTTCGCCGCTCACCTGAATCATCTCTACATATTCACGTTGCTCGGCACTGAGCGACGTTCGTGCAAGCAATTCCGTCATCCCGATCACGCCGTTCATCGGCGTCCGGATCTCGTGACTCATCATGGCAAGGAACTCCGATTTCGCTTTTGTGGCCGCTTCCGCTATTTCTTTTGCCTTACGCAGATCGTCCTCCAGACGTTTCCGCTCGGTCAAGTCAATAAATGCCGCCATCGCGTAGGCAACATCTCCCTTACCATCATAGACCGGAGTAGCGGTAATATAAAGGGGGACACGGCGATCGGTCCTCTTCAGCTCGACATTTTCCACAAACGAGCGTTCGCCGGCGAGGGCACGCACAATCGGGAGTTGTTCTGAGGGATACATCTGATCGGTGCCCGACACATAGGCCTGATACGTTTCGGCCAATTGATTGCTTGAAATATCGGAAACAATGCCCTTTCCGAGAATCTCTTGAGCCATGCGATTCGCATAATAGGGAGTGCCATCAGCACTGAGGATGTACACGCCCACGGGGATCGCTTCGAGAAATTGAAAAAGCCTCTGCTCGTTTTCGCGAAGGGCATCTTCGGCGTGTTTGCGCTCCGTGATGTCTCGCGCGATCGCCTGAAAGCCAACGACTGCTCCGTACTCCTGCATCAATTGCACACTTTGTCCGAGCCAAAGCTCGCCGCCGTCTTTGGTTGTGACGGGGAATTCGTAGTATGAATTCGATTCCTTTGAGAGAAACTGCTGGAAGTAGTACCGCTTGGCCAGCTCTCTGTAACCAGCCCGAATCACATCGGTGAACAGCATCCCTTTCGCCTCTTCGACGGAATAGCCGAGCGCCATCACGGCAACGGGATTGATATAGACGAATCGTCCCTCGGCGTCTGTTCTGTAAATAATATCCGTTGCATGCTCAACAAGTTCCTTGAACCGTCGTTCGCTTTCTTCGAGTTCGTGCGCGATACGCTGTCGAAGGTTGATTTCCCTGTTGAGGAAAACAAAAACCACCAGGAGAAGGCCAAGGCCCAAAAGGTTTCCGAGGATGATGATCGCAAGTGTCTCTCGAACTTGTGATCGAGCGTCGAGATCACGCTGCGCGAGTAATTGCAATTCCTCCTCTTCAATCTCGTTCAAGATTTTCTGTATCTGGTCGGTCAGTTCCTTTCCGCGGTCGGTCAGGATCAAATCCATTGCTGCCGCAAGCCCTTTAGATCTTCGCCTTTCAATCGTTTCATTCATTAGATCGATACGATCGGCAATGAGTTGCTCTACGGTCGCAATTCTCTCTTGTTGTGCAGCATTGTCGGCGGTAAGTTGACGGAGAGAGGAGACCTCAGCAACAATGGAATCGGAATCAATGAGGATCGTACGGAGATAGCTTTCCCGCCCGGTAAGCACGTAGCCCCGCGTTTCACTTTCCGCACTCGAAATCTTCGACCCAACCCCGCGCAGTCGGGCGATGACCTCTTGCGAGTGAATCACCTGACGCGTGTTTTCAACGAGGTCAATCGTCGTTGTGTAGGACGTGAAAGCGATGAGTGCGAGAATGAACAACGCACCGATGAAACCAACGGTGAGTTGCAGTTTTCGTGGGAGGTTTATTCGCATAGTGGTTACATCATCGGCACAGTAACATTCCACTTTTCGGCATTGTCAATCGCTCGCTTGTATCCAGCGTCCGCATGGCGGATGATGCCCATCCCCGGATCATAGGTGAGAACTCGATGGAGCCGGGCCTCGGCCTGCTTCGTTCCATCGCACACGACGACCATTCCGGCGTGAATTGATAATCCAATTCCGACTCCTCCGCCATGGTGCACGCTCACCCAGCTTGCTCCACCGACGGCATTGAGAAGAGCATTCAAGATCGGCCAATCAGCTATGGCATCGCTGCCATCCTTCATTTTTTCTGTCTCGCGGTTTGGGGAGGCCACACTTCCGCAATCGAGATGATCACGTCCAATGACAATGGGGGCTTTGACTTCGCCCCGCGCAACAAGATCGTTGAAGATCTTCCCCATTTTTGCTCGCTCGCCATATCCCAACCAACAAATGCGGGCGGGTAAGCCCTGGAACGCCACTTCCTTCTGAGCCTTCTCGATCCAGTTGCAAAGTTGCCTGTTGTCAGGAAATGTTTCCACAACGGCGCGGTCGGTGCGGTAGATGTCTTCCGGGTCGCCCGAAAGCGCAGCCCACCGAAAAGGTCCTTTACCATCGCAGAAGAGGGGACGGATGAACTCCGGAACAAATCCCGGAATATCAAACGCCTTCTTCACGCCATTAGCTAATGCTTCGCCACGAATGTTGTTGCCGTAGTCGAAAACGATTGCGCCTTTCTTCTGCAACTTCAAGAGACCTTTGACGTGCTCAGAGATCGAATCCTTTGTCAGGGCAACATACTTCTTCGGATTCTTTCGACGCAAGTGAAGAGCCTTCTCGTACGAGATTCCTGCTGGCACATAACCATTGAGCGTATCGTGCGCGGAGGTCTGATCGGTCACGACATCGGGAAGGAATCGCCCAGCGGCGATTCGTGGAATAACCTCCGCAGCATTGCCCAGCAGTCCGACGGATAATGGCCGCTTCTTCTCTTTCGCTTCTCGAATAAGAGAGATCGCTTCATCATAATTGTCCGTCATTCGGTCGAGATACTTTGTCTGCAGACGTCGTTCGATGCGATGGCGATCCACTTCAACCACGAGACATGCGGCTCCGTTCATCGTTGCTGCCAATGGTTGAGCGCCTCCCATTCCTCCGAGTCCAGCTGTCAGCAAGAATCTTCCAGCAAGCGATCCGCCAAAGTGTTTCGACGCGCATGCGGCAAATGTTTCGTACGTCCCTTGCAATATCCCCTGCGTGCCGATGTAAATCCAACTTCCGGCAGTCATCTGGCCATACATCGTAAGGCCGAGTCCCTCAAGACGGCGAAACTCGTCCCACGTAGCCCATTGTGGTACAAGCATCGCATTGCTGATTAACACGCGCGGCGCATCCGCATGAGTTCGAAAAACACCAACCGGTTTTCCCGATTGCACAAGCAATGTTTCGTCATTTTCGAGATTCTTGAGCGCAGTGACGATGGCGTCGTAGCATTCCCAGTTGCGGGCTGCTTTGCCGGTTCCTCCGTACACGATCAACTCTTGCGGTTTCTCGGCGACGTCGGGATCAAGGTTGTTCATGAGCATTCGCAGCGCGGCTTCCTGGAGCCAGCCTTTGCACGTGAGTTGATTCCCACGCGGAGCGCGGATGGTGCGATTTGAAATTGATGAAACGCGATCTCTCATGGCGAACTCCAGTTCATGGTTTGTAGGCAATAGCTGCAATCTCGATCTTTGCCTTCCGCGGAAGATTGGAGACCTCCACTGTTGTTCGCGCGGGATAGTTGTTGTCGGGGAAGAACCCGCCGTAGATCAAGTTCATTCTTTGGAAATCATTGATATCCTTCAAGAAGACATTGCATTGAACAACATGGCTCGAGTCAAAGCCCGCCCGATTGAGAATAGACATCATGTTCATCAATGCTTGACGCGTTTGGCTTTCGATGTCGTCGCCAGCAAGTTGCACGGTTTCAGGGTTCATTCCAATCTGCCCTGACACAAACAGAAACCTGCCGATTTGCACTGCGGGCGAGTACGGTCCGATTGGTTGACCTGTCATAATGGTGGTGCGCGCGAAGGAACGAGTCATCTCATCCCTCACTAATGCACGAAGCTCTTCATCGGACTTGCCGCAACCAAGCATGAGGAAGACAAGTAGCGGAATGATGGAGTATTGGATTGATGGATTAATGGATTTATGGAAGCTGGTTTTCATTCAGACTCCTCCTTGAAGTTACTCACTGATGTTACGCCGTGCCTGCGGCA
>JANONN010000124.1:0-2025 GCA_031420835.1 Ignavibacteriales bacterium
CCGTGCTTGATGTCAATAACGTTCTCTGGCCTGTGTATCGCCCTGTGTCACCAAAGGTCGCCACGGACCATTCGAAGAGGGAAGTTCTGAAAGATCTTATTTTCGTTGATGGCCGGTATTGGGAATCGAATCTTGCCAACATAGGTCCCGGGTCTGGTCTTCGTGATTGGGTGGAGTTAGAATTCGATGTTCCGCGCGAGGCTCAAGAGGGAACGCTCATCATCCATGCAATCAACACGCATTTGATCAATGCAGTCTATGATCGAGTCGGAGTGTTACTGGGTGATGCAACGCTTGAATTTTATAATGCTTTAGAAAATGACCGAGACCTTCAAGATGCGGTTCGTCGGTGGATTCGTGAGTGCGGCCTGAAAGTGGAAGTGTGGAATGAATCTGTTTGGGAAGAAGTCGGGGTGTTGCCACCGGAGGCTAACGCTGTTCCATTCGTTCGTGGACTTCGCGTTGAGACGATAGCGCAAACAGGGAACCGGATGAAAATGCGGCTGTCATCGCTTACTGATGTGTGGAAGATAGACGCAACACAGATTGAGTTTGCCCTAGCACAGGCGATCCCTCTTCAAGACTTACGGCTTCTGCATGTGGATGCTTCAACGGGAAAAGATTTCAGCAATGATCTGAGCAAGAGTGACGAGCGATATGCGATGCTCTTGCCACCGGATCATGTAACGTTGTCCTTTGACGCACGATCAGCTAAACGCCTCAAGAAGCCGATCTATGTCGTTGCCGCACAGGGATTTTTGTACGAATGGTTTGCCGCCGGGAGAACTACAGAACATCCTGTCGCTGCAACACTTGGTACAGCCACGAATCGAATTGAGGTGTTGAAACTCCTTCTCCAGCACAAAGAGGTATTTCTTGCACCTATTTACGAGCAGTGGAGACGGACGAGGGAGGGAAGCGGGAGCTGATGATTTGATGTTATTACCACTACGTTCGATTGCCTTGATGCGAAAGGCAAAGCCAGAAAAACAAATGATCTGCTATCGGCGCCCTCGTTGAGTTATGATGATGTATCACACCTATGCGCCACTTGCGGAAGCTTCTGCCACGAGCTCAAGCTTTCAACTAAGACTTCATCCTGAGAGTTTGCTCAGCTTCACAGAAAGATCAAAGAACCAACGTCCGCAGTTTCACATGCCGATTGTGAGTCTGCGATATCATTATTGAAGAGATAGAACTATGCGATCAGCACCCCTGTCCCCAAACTTCAATGCCTTCAATAATCTCGAATGTTGAGATGCTGATTCCAGATGCGAAACAGCTCCGCCGTTGCGACAAGATCACCTAAGCAGTACCGGGCGATCTCTTCATATTTTCCTTCCTGATACAGTGTTCCAAGATCCAATCCTGTAATGCCGTGAGATTTCGGGCTTTCAATCCCAAACGTCTTACAATAGAAATCCAAGCTAAACTTTCTTGTCGTTCCATAGAACGTCAGTTGTTCGAGCAAGTCGCAGTGGATTGATGGATCATATCGGTACGGCATGAGATTTCGTGTCGGTGCAATTCGTTTGATGGCGGAGCGTAACAATAGAAAGGGAGAGTCGAAATTCCGTCCGTTGAATGTGATGAACTGATCATAATGTTCGATATCCTTCCAGAACTGCTGGAGAAGCTCATCCTCCGACCCAGACTTGAAATGTATCATCTCATTGTCGGAATGGAATTCTTTCGGCTCGGTGGATTGGAAGAGGATGCGCCCGCGATTCGTGTCTGGATTCAACATCCCGATCACAATGATCTGGGCGGTGGTAGGGAAGAGGCTCAGTTTCTGGACTGCCTCTTCTTTCTCTTTGTCGGTGGTCGCAAACTTCAGAAGGTAGTCACGTTGTGTCTCGTCGAACGAATCGAGTGGGAACGCCAGCGTCTCGATATCAAAAACGACACGTGACATGAGGGCATTAAGCGGTGATGCGGTAGTTCTTCAAACCCCAATACGTTTCTTCGGCGGAAGCCTTGAGAATGGTAGCGATTGGAATCCCCAGGATCATGCCTGCAATTCCC
>JANONN010000125.1:0-3795 GCA_031420835.1 Ignavibacteriales bacterium
GCCCCGCCGTACGCTTTTCGCGTGATCACGGTAACCCGCGGAACCGTTGCCTCACAGAACGCATACAATAACTTTGCGCCGTTCTTAATAATTCCACGCCATTCCTGATCGGTGCCCGGCAGAAATCCAGGGACGTCCTCAAATACAACGAGCGGGATATTGAACGCATCGCAGAAGCGGACGAAGCGGGCTCCCTTGACAGATGAATCAATGTCCAGCACTCCCGCGAGCACAGATGGTTGGTTCGCAACAATGCCAATGGAACGGCCACGGAGCCGCCCGAACCCGACGATGATGTTCGCAGCAAAGTGCTCATGCACTTCAAAGAATGAGCCGCTGTCAACCACAAGATTAATGACATCTTTCATGTCATAAGGCTTGTTCGGGTTCTCAGGGACGAGGGTGTTGAGCTTTTCCTCCACTCGATCTTCTGGGTCATTCGTTTTGACGTAAGGAGGATCGTCGGCATTATTCGGCGGAAGGTAACTCAAGAGCTTCCTGATACCTTGAAGACAAGCCAATTCGTTCTCTGCAGCAAAGTGCGCTACACCGCTTTTCGTAGCATGCGTCATCGCACCGCCAAGGTCTTCAAAGGACACATCCTCGTGTGTCACCGTCTTCACAACGTTTGGTCCCGTCACAAACATGTAGCTCGTATTTTTCACCATGAAGACGAAATCGGTGATGGCGGGAGAATACACCGCTCCACCTGCACAAGGCCCCATGACGGCAGAGATTTGCGGCACGACACCAGAGGCAAGTGTGTTGCGAAGGAAAATGTCCGCATATCCACCAAGGCTTGCGACGCCTTCCTGAATACGGGCGCCGCCCGAGTCGTTCAGCCCGATCACAGGAACCCCGATCTTCATCGCTATGTCCATAACTTTGCAGATCTTTTCAGCGTGGGCTTCAGACAAACTACCTCCAAACACGGTGAAATCTTGACTATACACCATTACCTGGCGGCTATCAATCCGGCCGTACCCAGTGACAACGCCATCGCCGAGATATTTCTGCTTGTCAAGGCCAAAATCCGTTGAGCGATGCTGGACAAACGCACCCAACTCTTCGAAGCTCCCCTCATCCAAAAGGATGTTCAAACGTTCTCGAGCAGTGAGCTTCCCTTTCTTGTGCTGATCCTCGATTCTCTTTTCTCCTCCACCCATCTGCGCCTTCTCTCGAAGCTCTTTCAGATATTGTATCTTGTCGTTGCTCATTCTTGGTTCTCCCAGAAGGGACAGTGATATTGCTTCATGTGTGGAATGAATATAGGAAAGGCAACATGGTGAATCAAGCCGCACACGTACAAGAAAATGTCCCGTCGAACCTGACGGGACATCTCCGCGGCTGCATAGTCTCTTTGTTATGAAGCCACTGGTGTTTCTTGCGGTCTTTCGATCCTAGCCCTCACTGTTGCGCCAGCCACGCCACGCTTCAGTATCGTCCTGAAGAACCAGTCACGCAGCGAATGAAATGAGAGATAAACATTCGGAATTACAAGGAGGGAGATTATCGTCGATGCCGAGAGCCCGCCGATCGTTGAAATTGCGAGCGGCTGCAATACTTCCGAACCTTCGCCAAACCCCATCGCAAGCGGCGACATACCGACTATGGTAGTGAGAGTCGTCATCAAAATCGGTCTCAATCGAACGGGACCGGCGGCCATGACAGCTTCTTCACGTGTCATCCCCTTGTCACGACGCATGATCTCAATGAACTCGACAAGAACGATCGAGTTGTTCACAACAATCCCGGCAAGCAGAATCACGCCGAGCATGACTGTCGCCCCTACAGGAACATTGGTCAAGTATAGGCTTGCGACCACACCAATGAGGGCGAGCGGAATTGTGGTCAGAATAACGAAGGGATTCAGGAGCGATTCATACTGTATCCCCATCACAACATACACGAGAAAGATGGCCAACAGAATGATAATGGTCAGCGTGCGGTTATTCTCTTTGATCGTCTCTTCCTGTCCGCCGTAGATCGTTGAATAGCCATCCGGCAGTTCAAGACCATCCAAGCGCGCATGGACATCAACCATTACCTCTCCAATGGTGCGCGTCGTCCCCGCAACATCGCCGGTGATTTCCACGATCCTGTTTTGGTTTTCACGAGTGATCGTTACCGGCCCGACGCCCTCTCTAACCTGAGCAACGCTTCGTAACGTCGCTGCAGGACCCAAAGTTGGGTAGATGATCAATTCTTCTACGCTTTTTAGACTGGTGATTTCAGAGCGATCCAGCAGAACCCGTATGTCGAATTCACGATCTCCCTCGGTGTATTTCGACGCAATCGTTCCATCAATCGCCGTACGGATAGTCTCACCAATCTCGCGGATGGAGATACCAAGCTCTGCCGCACGCTCACGATCAACCTGCACGCGTAGTTCCGGCTTTGCTTCCTCCAGCGACTTGTTGAGATTCGAGAGACCGTCAATGCCGCGGAGACGGGCCATGACGTTGTTTGAGAGAGCGCCCAACTTGCCCAAATCGGGTCCCTGGATCTTCACGCTCACATCGCTTCCACCGCTGGACGTTCTGATCCCCCTGATCTGCGATTTCGTGACGAGAATCCTTGCCTCAGGAATTTGGGCGGCCACAACCTTTTTTCGTATCTCCGCGATCCAATCGTTGCTTGAAACGGAGCGTTCTTTGAGCGGGACAAGCTGAATGTCAATGCTGCCTCGATTAGAGAACTCCGCAGTCCCACGACCAAAAAAAGATCCACCCGCCGTTGCAAACACTGACTCTGTCGCCGGCATGGTGTTGATGATTTCCTCAAGACGAGTCGCAACAACGTTTGTCTCGAACACCGAAGTGCTCGGCGGCATCTCAATTCGAATGCCGATGCGGCCATCATCCATGTATGGCAAGAACTCCGAACCCAATCGTCCGAACAAGAACAGGGAACCGACAAAGATCACCACAACACCAACGAGCACTATTGACTTGTGACGGATTGTCCATGCAAGAGCTTTGCGATATGCCTCCGTCAGCTTGGCCACCATCGACTGAGACCACCGCGCCCATGCCGGAGTTTTCTGCAAATGCGTTTGCTCGTATTTGAAGAGCTGCGCCGAGAGCATCGGAACAAGAGTAATCGCCACGAGCAACGACGCGATGATGGCAAACGATATGGTGAGGATAAGCTCCTTAAAGAAGAGTGCTGCCAGTCCGACGACCAATAAGAACGGTACAACGGATGCAAGGTTGGTTGTTGTGGAAGCGATAACGGCCGAGATGACCTCATTACTTCCGAAATGTGCAGCTTCGACGGGATCTGGATGTTCACGCTGATGACGGGAGATGTTCTCAAGCATGACGATGGAATTATCCACCAGCATCCCCACGCCAAGTGCAAGCCCGCCCAACGAGATGATGTTGAGCGTCAAATTGCCCAAGCCCATCATTACAAATGTTCCAAGAATCGCTATCGGGATCGAAGTTGCAATTATGAACGTACGTCGCCAGCTCCCCAAGAAGAATCCAACGACCATCATCGCAAGGACACCACCGACAAGCGCGGCGTCGGTGACGCTGGAAAGGGAGTTCTTGATGTAATACGATTGGTCATTGACGATCTTGATGTCAACGCCACCGGGAATGATGTTGTGGGCGTTTAGAAAGTCGAGTTTTGCTTTGAGTCCTTCACTAACCTCGACCGTGTTGGCATTCGGCTGTTTCTGGATGCTGATCCTGACGCTGGGAACGCCGTTCAACCGCGCGAAGATTCGTTGCTCTCGATGGCTATCTTCAATCCGCGCAATATCCGAAAGTCTGATGCGCTGCTGAC
>JANONN010000126.1:0-1960 GCA_031420835.1 Ignavibacteriales bacterium
TTCGCGCTGCCGAAGAAGCGTAAGGACCTTCGCTTGCAAAACATCCGGGGGTAATGTCGATCCTTGCTCGTCTTTGAGCATAGGGCGATCGGTCTTTCGCGAGAGCCTTTTCAGTACTTCATCCGGGGAGAGCTTCAAGTACACGAGCGATCCCGATTTCCGGATCCACCTGAAGTTTTCGTCGTTTGCTATCGTCCCGCCCCCGAGCGAGATCACGCACTCTGTCGCAGATGACACTTCGGCGAGAACCTTCTTTTCCAGTGGTCGGAACCCTGCCTCTCCCATCGTCTCGAAGATCTCAACGATCCGTTTCCCTGCTTGTTCTTCAATCAGCTTGTCGAGGTCAACGAACTTGTAGCCAAGAGTGTTCGCGAGAATCGGGCCAATCGTGCTTTTCCCGCTCCCCATGAAGCCGGTGAGGAATACTCTTGTTCGATTGTATTGAAGCGCAGTCATACCATTGCCACTTCTTTAAGGGATAAAAAAAGCGGAATGATTATCATTCCGCTTCCCGACAACATTGTACTGGTTTCTTCAGAGAACTTCAACCACAACGCCGATTCCGAAGTTCAAACCATCGAGATTGATTTTAGTTTTCATATCCCCCCGCGGAAATGAAATAACCTTCCCATTAAACACAGTCGATTGTTGATCAAACCGGTTGATGGTACTGATCTCCGGATCCCTAAATCGAACATCGGCCTTCAGAGCAAACCGCGGTATGATTTGATACTCCACGCCGCTCACGACATGAATACCAAATGATACTGGTCTGTTCTTTCGGGACGCATTCACGCCAGCTACCTGGAGGATTCGTTCGGCATAGTAGATCCCAACGCCACCACCCATGAAGAGCCGAACCTTATCGGAACCGATCGGAACAAACGTGTTGAGGCCCAGCTCGATCGGGATGGCGACTAACCCTTCTCTAACTGGAAGAACCTGTGGCGGATTGGTGAGGGCGATCAGCTGATTTTGCCGAGCGACTGTGGAGAGGACATCGGCGGAGAGACTTAGAAAGTAAGAATCTTGCGCCCGCTGTATCCTTAGTTCGATACCCCAACCGAAAATATCTTCGAAAGGGAGATGTTGTGCTCGAACCGTTGGAGATGGGGAGTCTGGATTGTAGAACAGTTTCGAAGAGGTGGTGTAGCTACCGCGTCCGGAGAGGGAGAGACGAAGATCGCCAAGCTGCGCGTAGAGCGCCTGACACATCAATACCACGAGCAACAATGCGAGCCATGGACGTCGCATAAAGCCTCTCGTTAGCGATAGAAACGATCTCGATAATCTTCGATCTCAGCCTTCTCGCGAAGCTTCGCCATCCAATCGGAAGTGAACCGATTCCGCTTTTCCGTGAGGATCTGATCGTGAAGAGTTTTCCAATCGGAGGCATACCGCGTTGAGTCGAACGGACTTTTTGAGACGAGCTTGAGAACAATGTAGCCACGCGATCCTTCGAAAGGCTTTGAGATTTCGCCGGGGTTCATGGCGAGAGCAACGCCGGTAACAACCGGATCACGGCCAAGGGATGCAACTGCCTCGCCTGCGTTGAATGATCCTGTTGACTGGGAAATCACATTCGGAATTGCTTGAGCCGCCGTGATAAGATTTGATTGAGGAATCAGGGAGCGGTGGAATTCATCTACCTTCGGTTTCAAGGTGGCAAGCTTCTTCTTTCGGATCACTTGCCCGCGGACGATTCCTTTCACGTCGTCGAGTGGCCGCACGCCCTCTTCACGAATTACGGAAAGTGCAAACACTGCAACTCCGTTGGAGACTGTAACGGGCTTGCTGATTGTTCCGATATTCTCGTTAAACGCGAAATTGGAGACAGCCTCATTGACGCCGATTCCGGGAATCGCTCCGCCCTTTATGAATTCCGGTGTTTCCCGAACTTCGTACTTGCTGAAATCCGCGGCTTTTTCAAATCCTTCATCCTTGGCGAGAAACACAAAGT
>JANONN010000127.1:0-9284 GCA_031420835.1 Ignavibacteriales bacterium
GAGGGCGTTGTTGCGCCAGTGCGACCGAACAAACAAGGCAAGATAAAAAGAAAACGACGAAAACTTTAGAGCTTCGAAACACTTTTTAAGAACCTCTCTACGTACGTTGCTGCCCCATTTCCCGGTTTCTGAATTTGCTCGCTGATCATTCCGAACCGACGTTCTCGTTTCTGATAGTCGGCAATGGCGGCGTACAAGTGCTTTCGCCGGAACGCTGGCCAGTGCTCATCAGAAATATACAACTCGCTGTAGGCGAGCTGCCAGAGAAGAAAATTGCTGATTCGAAACTCACCGCTTGTGCGGATCAACAGATCTGGGTCAGGGTAGTCTTTTGTGGATAAGTATTTAGAAATCAATTGTTCGTTAATCTCGTGTTCTTTCACAGCGCCGGATACGATCTCTTTGTAAATGCGCTTCATGGCATTTGTGACATCCCAACGGCCGCTATAACTCAAAGCCAGAATGAGCGTCAATCCCTTATTATTCCTCATCAGATCAATAGCGTCAAGAAGTTCGTTCTGTATGTCTTGAGGAAGCGCCGCGATATCGCCAATTGCCTTTAATTGAACCTCATTTTGATGCAGCCGGTCGCGCTCATCTTGCAGTGCTCTCAGGAGCAATCGCATCAGCATGGAAACTTCGTCTGTCGGTCGCTTCCAGTTCTCGGTAGAAAAGGCGTAGAGAGTAAGATACTTCACTCCCAATTGGCCGCACGCTTCGACAATATCACGGACGGAATTCACTCCTTCTCGGTGCCCCGCAATTCGGGGCAATGATCGCCTTTTTGCCCATCGGCCATTACCATCCATGATAACAGCAACATGCTGGGGAACGGATCCACCTTCGAGTAACTTGTCCTGAAGCTTTTTGTCGTGACCGGTGGCTTTCTCGAGTGCCACAAAATCTCCTTAATTCTGTGAATCGATACAATTTTGGTGAAAATTAATGTAACCTTTTTTGAAAATAAAGTCAAAGAAATCTTCGAGTTAACTTGAAGTGATCGCTCATTCAAGCCAATTGATTCGTATCTTATGACGTAGAAGACGAAAAAAGTTCATTTCTTGACACCCCCTCCAAATTTGGTTATATTCAAGTGGAAACTTCTGAGGCAACTTTCCCGTTATGCTAAGCAACAAGCATTATTCCCAACATTATCACATCTACGGATTAAGAGAACTACATGGAAGGTAATTTTTCAAACAGAGTGCAGGATGTCATCCGTCTGAGTCGCGAAGAAGCGCTTCGCTTGGGTCATGACTACATCGGAACAGAGCATCTCTTGCTGGGAATCATTCGGGAAGGCGAGGGCATTGCTGTGAAGATCCTCCGAAACCTTGGTGTTGACCTGTATAGGTTGAAAAAGGCAATTGAAGATACAGTCCGTACGTCAGGCGGGACATTGACAATTGGCAATATCCCGCTGACCAAACAGGCAGAAAAGGTTTTGAAGATCACGTATCTCGAGGCGAAACTTTACAAGTCGGATGTCATCGGAACGGAGCACCTGCTCCTTTCCCTGTTGCGGGATGATGACAATATAGCCGCTCAAATTCTCCATCAATTCAATGTCCATTACGACGTTGTTCGAAATGAGCTCGATAATATTATTTCCGGGAAGCCCTCCACTCCACCTTCTGCTCATCCAACAGAGAAAAAGACTGAGAAGTCAAAAACGCCGGTGCTCGATAACTTCGGAAGAGACCTGACGAAGCAGGCAATGGAAGATAAGCTCGATCCCATCATTGGGAGAGAAAAGGAAATCGAGCGCGTGGCTCAAGTCCTGAGCCGCAGGAAGAAGAACAACCCCGTACTTATTGGTGAGCCGGGCGTCGGTAAATCTGCCATTGCGGAAGGGCTTGCCCTCCGTATCGTGCAGAAGAAGGTCTCGCGCGTGCTGCATGATAAGAGGGTCGTCACGCTCGACCTTGCGGCACTGGTTGCTGGCACGAAATACCGTGGGCAATTTGAAGAACGCATGAAGGCCGTAATGAACGAGTTGGAAAAGGCAAAGGACGTTATCCTGTTCATTGACGAATTGCATACGATTGTTGGCGCTGGCGGGGCAAGCGGTTCACTCGATGCATCCAATATGTTCAAGCCGGCTCTTTCGCGTGGCGATTTCCAGAGCATCGGAGCAACGACACTTGACGAGTATCGGCAATACATCGAGAAAGACGGCGCTCTCGACCGCCGATTCCAGAAGATCATGGTAGATCCGACAACGGTTGATGAAACGATCATGATTCTTCAAAACATTAAGCACAAATACGAGGAACATCACGGAGTTCGCTACGACGAGAAGGCTATTGAAGCATCCGTACGGCTGAGTGATCGTTACATCACCGACCGCTATCTGCCGGACAAGGCTATTGATGTGATGGATGAGGCCGGCTCTCGAGTTCACCTTGCGAACATCGTCGTGCCAAAGGAAATCCTGCAACTCGAAGAGGAAATAGAGAAGATCAAGCAAGCAAAGAATCAAGTCGTCAAGAACCAAAACTTCGAAGAGGCTGCCCGCCTTCGCGATCTTGAAAAGAAATTCCTCAGTGACCTGGAGATTGCAAAACGTGAATGGGAGCTCAAAGCTCAAGACACGATTTACGAAGTCTCCGAGGAGAATTGCGCCGAAGTTGTTTCGATGATGACGGGAATACCCGTCAATAGGGTGGCACAGACCGAATCGGAAAAACTCCTTAAGATGGCGGGGTCGCTCGAGGAATCAATTATCGGACAAGAGGAAGCCATCGAGAAACTCGCGAAAGCCATTCGCAGAACTCGCGCCGGGTTGAAAGATCCAAAGCGGCCGATCGGTTCATTTATCTTCCTTGGCCCCACCGGTGTCGGAAAAACGGAGCTCGCCAAAACTCTTGCACGATATCTCTTTGATACAGAAGAGGCTCTGATTCGGATCGACATGAGCGAGTATATGGAGAAGTTCTCTGTCTCTCGCCTCGTCGGAGCGCCTCCGGGCTACGTTGGATACGAGGAGGGTGGTCAACTAACCGAAAAGGTGCGCCGCAAGCCGTATTCAGTAGTATTGTTAGATGAAATAGAAAAAGCCCATCCAGATGTCTTCAACATTCTTCTTCAGGTGCTGGATGATGGCATTCTCACCGACAGTCTCGGCAGGAGAGTGGACTTCAAGAACACCATCCTCATCATGACGTCAAATATTGGCTCACGCGATATCAAGGTTGGTGGAGGTTTTGGTTTCGGCACGCAAACATCAAGCGACAAGTATCAGGCAATGAAGGGCGGCATTGAAGAGGCCGTCAAGCGCGTCTTCAATCCGGAATTCTTGAATCGCATTGACGACATGATCGTGTTCCATAATCTTGATAGAGAACATATCCTGAAGATCATCGACATTCAAGCAAAGGATCTTGTCGCTCGCATGACGGCAATGGGGATTTCCGTTGAGATGACAAAAGCCGCGAAAGTATTTCTTTCCGAGAAAGGATACGACCCGGCGTTCGGCGCACGTCCGTTGCGACGTGCTATTCAAAAGTATGTGGAAGATCCACTCGCCGAGGAAATCCTGAAGGGGACATTTGCACAAGGAAGCAAAGTAAAGGTGAAGTTCAATAAGAAGACCGAAGAACTGACGTTTACAGATTCAATCAAGGATAAGGGAGGCGACGAACTTAAGGAGCAGGACGAAGAAGTAGCCGACGCGACATAGGTTTCCCCTTTTCAATAAATAAAAAAACCCCTGAATCTTTTCAGGGGTTTTTTGTTTTCGGCTGTGAGGAGTATTAGACCTTCACAACTTTAATGGCTTGAAAGCCTTTGGGTCCTTTTTCGACCTCGAACTCGACGTTGTCGCCTTCGTTCAAGCTCTTGTAGCCCTCACCAGCAATCGCCTTGAAGTGGACGAACACATCTTCGCCACCAGCGCGCTGAATGAAACCGTACCCTTTAGCATTGTTAAACCATTTAACAGTTCCACGTTCCATTGTGGAATACTCCTTTGATAAGATTTCGAAAACGTACGACCAGCTGGTCCCTCAAATGGAAAAGCGCATTGCACACATTTGACCGGTGCCTTGCGATTCTGTTTGTCAGCTTTCGAAAAATTCGCCGAAAACCTCATCAAACATTCCGCCTGAGGCGGTCATCTATCGGGCAACAACGGTGTACTGTTAATTGCGCTCCAAAGATACTTTGATTCACATCGAGACGCAACTTTTTTTTGCTGTTACCTCCCATCCAAATACAGGCCGGCACCGGGGCCTACTGGAATCCCAAGCAGCATCCATATGATCAAAAAGACAGCCCAGCACAACAGAAATCCTATCGAATATGGAAGCATGGTGGCAATAATCGTCCCAATCCCGGCGTCCTTTTTGTACTTCTGAAAAAAGGCGACAATCAAAGCAAAATATGACATCATAGGAGTGATCACATTTGTAGAGGAATCACCGATGCGGTATGCTGCCTGCGTCAACTCGGGCGTGAATCCAAGAAGCATGAACATCGGAACGAAGATGGGAGCCATGATCGCCCACTTCGCGGAAGCGCTCCCCATGAACAGGTTCATCAACCCGGCAACAACGGTGAAACTGATGATAAGCGGGATGCCGGTCAAGCCTATGGACTTCAGCATCTCTGCGCCTTTGATCGCCGTGATGAGACCGAGATTCGTCCAAGAGAAGTAAGCCACAAACTGTGCAGCACAAAAAACCAGCACGATGTATACGCCGAGACCGCTCATCGCCTTCCCCATGGCGGTTACTACCTCATGGTCGCTTTTGATCGATCGAGTCGCAAGCCCGTACGCAAGACCTGGAAGGAAGAAGACAAGGAAGATGATCGCAACGATTCCAGAGAGAAAAGGAGAGTGAAGAATGTCACCGGTTTTGGGATCACGTAACACGGCTCCTTCTGGCACAACCGCAAGTGCAAGAAGCACGAAGAATCCGAGCGAGACCAGCCCGGCAATGCGCAAGCCACGCTTCTCCTCCGGCTTAAGCCTCTCCATCGAAATTCCTTTTTCCTCTCCATCATATGAACCAAGACGGGGCTCGACGATCTTCTCCGTGATCCATGTGCCAAGAAATGTCAACAGGAATGTGGATGCAAACATGAAGTAGTAGTTTGCGGCAGGATTCACCTTGTACATCGGGTCTATGATCTTTGCCATTTCCTCAGTGATGCCAGCGAGAAGAGGATCAACGGTCCCCAGTACAAGGTTGGCGCTGTATCCTCCCGAAACTCCTGCGAAGGCAGCCGCCATCCCCGCAAGCGGATTTCGTCCGAACGCGATAAAGATCACTCCCGCAAGCGGAATGAGAATAACATACCCTGCCTCCGACGCAGCGTTGGACATAACGCCGGCAAACACGACAACGAGCGTCACCAACCGCTTTGGCGCGGAGAGAACCAATCCACGCAGACCGGCAGTGAGCAACCCTGAGCCTTCGGCAACTCCAACACCGAGCATCGCTACGAGGACTGTTCCCAACGGAACAAATCCGGTGAAGTTCGTCACTAATGTGGTGATGATTCTCCGCAACCCGTCACCGTTCAGTAAGCTGACCGAGACGATTTCCTTCCCCGTGCTCGGGTGAATTGCAGTGAAGTTAATGAAAGCAAACAATGCCGAAATCAGAATCACAAGAAATGCAAAGATTGCAAAGAGGCTCGCTGGATGAGGGAGCTTATTCCCAACCCATTCTACAGAATCTAGAAGACGGTAGAAAAGACTTTTCTTCGGTGCGGCATTTGAACTCGCCATAGTGATCCTTTCACGTTCTTAGTGTGTTCTTGACGTGTGCTTGAAGATTTGAACTTAATTAGCCAACATATGTCGTGAAAATCAATAGAAACTCAACCACCCAAAAGAAACATCGAGTGAAGAGAATAGCTCCAAAGTCCCAACGGAAGCCCGATGACCTTACCACGAAGCACCACATTCTCTTCAACAAGCCGTATGGAGTTCTTTCTCAATTCACTCGGGAATCGAACTGGAAATCGTTGGAGGACTTCGGGCCATTCCCCAAGGATGTTTACGCCGTCGGAAGACTCGATGCTGAGAGTGAGGGCCTCCTGTTTCTCACGAATGACATTGAATTAAGACACCACCTCCTCGACCCAAAGTTCGGTCATCCACGAACCTATCTTGCACAAGTTGAACGTATCCCCGATGAATCCTCATTGGAGAAACTCCGTTCGGGCATTCGCATTAACAACACTCTCACCCGGCCAGCTGACGTTCGTTTGCTCCTCGAAGAACTGGACCTTCCGCCGCGCCCGGTGCCGATACGATTTCGCAAAAACGTACCCACTGCTTGGCTTGAACTCACCCTCCGCGAAGGGAAAAACAGGCAAGTGCGTCGAATGACAGGAGCAATCGGCCATCCAACACTCCGCCTCATCAGAACCCAAATTGGGTTTCTCTCCATTGACGGACTCGATCCCGGTCAATGGCGAAGCCTAAGCGCAGACGAATTGCTTCGACTCAAATGAATGATGAAACGAGAAAGAGGGTGAGAGCAGAGACAAATGGCTCGCCTCCGATCCCAGGATGAGTTACAGTTTTTCGAGAATGTAGTTGGTGATCAATTCAAAGAGATGCGTGCGTGTGACGATTCCACCGATTCCATGGTTCTTGTTCGCGTAGAACATTGTCTGGAATTGCTTCCCCGCTTTTTGAAGCTCATCACCAAGCACAGCGCTATTTTGCCAGTGGACGTTGTCGTCCGTGGTTCCGTGAATGAGTAATAGATTTCCTTTGAGTTTGGAGGCGTGTGATGTCGGCGCACCTTCGCGATATCCATCCGGATTATCCACGGGCCGCCTCATGAATCTCTCTGTGTAGATCGTGTCATAGAACTTCCAATCAGTCACAGGAGCGACAGCCACAGCCATCTTGAAGTAGTCGGCTCCTAATAGAATCGTCAGAGAAGCCATGTAGCCGCCGTAACTCCAGCCCCAAATCCCTATTCGCGTCTTGTCGACGTATGCTTGTGAGCCGAGATACTTCGCCGCTTCGATCTGGTCGTTCGCTTCCCATTTTCCAAGATTCATGTAGGTGATGCTTTTAAATTCTTTCCCCCGTTGACCCGTTCCGCGCCCGTCAACGCTTGCAACAATGTTTCCCTTCTGCGCAAGCATTTGGTGCCACAGATAACGCGCGCCTCCCCATGAATTAGAGACAGTCTGTGAACCAGGTCCGCCATAAACATATAAAAGAACCGGGTACTTCTTTGACGGATCAAAATCAATAGGCTTGATCATCCATCCGTTGAGTTGAACGCCGTCACCAGTTTCAAAACGAAAGAACTCATGCTTCCCCATCTTATATTCCTTCAGGGATGCCAGTTCGTTCTCTTCTATCATTCGTAATATTTTCCCATCCGCTCCGAAAAGGCCTACCTTGGTGGGCGACGAAATGTTCGAGTAGTAACCGATGAAATGTTTGCCCCCCGGAGCCACGTTGACGCTGTAATTGAAGTCGCCAGGAGTTAGTCGCTTCATTCCGGAGCCATCGAACTTCACAACATACAGATGGTTCTCCAACAGACTCTTCTCACGTCCAGCGAAGTAGATCAGGCCATTCCGTTCATCTACTTGCACGATGTTGCCGACCTCCCACCCTCCTTTTGTGACCTGCTTCAAGAGATTTCCTTTTCTCTCAAAGATGTAGATGTGATTAAACCCGCTCCGTTCTGAGGTCCAGACGAATCGTTCGCCCGTTCCAAGGAAGGTCAGGTCATCGTGCACCTCGACCCACTTCTTATCTTCTTCCGTGAAGATAACCGTTGTTTTTCCGGTTACTACATCGGCCTCAAGCAGCTCGACTTTATTTTGCCACCGGTTCATCCGCTGAATGGAGAGCTTTCCCTTAGTCCCGATCCAACGTATTCTCGGAATATAAATATCTGCTTCTGCTCCAATGTCCATCCATGTAGTTTGCTTGCTTTGAACAGAGATGACACCGATTCGGACTTTTGAATTCTGGTCACCAGCCTTCGGATAACGCATACCCATCATGTCGGATCGGAGGGATACAATATTGAACATGCTGAATTGCGGCACCGGACTTTCGTCAAGCTGCCAGTAAGCGATCATCTTGCCGTCCGGCGACCACTGCCATCCATCAGATATACCAAATTCCTCTTCATACACCCAATCAAACTTTCCGTTGATGATATTCTCCTTCCCATCAGACGTGAGCTGAGTCTCAACGCCTGTGGTAAGATCGAGGGTGTAGATGTTATTCTCACGGACAAATCCGATCAACTTTCCGTCAGGAGAGAATTTCTGATTATACTGCGGTGTGGAAATATTGGTGAGTTGTCGGAACTTCTTCGACGGCAGATCATACAAGAACAGATTCCCCGCCGGAGTCAGACGAGAAAAATACTGCCCATCTGGTGGTTTTCCTGCAAACAGAATTTGCTTCTCACCGGGTGTCCATTGGTAGCTCGTAAAGCTGAAGGGTGGATCGTTCGGTTGAAGTTTCAAGTCCTTCGTGTCAAGAACGAGTTCCTTCCTTCCACTTGAAACGCTATGCATCCAGATCTTGGTTGAGTTTGT
Source organism: Ignavibacteriales bacterium (assembly GCA_031420835.1). GTDB lineage: Bacteria > Bacteroidota > Ignavibacteria > UBA10030 > UBA10030 > JANONN01. Next base: position 8,542 of record JANONN010000127.1, read on the forward strand.
TGCTGTATCAGATTCCTGGTATGAAAACTCCTTTCCCTCGTCGATCCATTTCACTCCGGTAACCGTACGCCCGGAGAATTCATTGGAACCGTTGATCTGTGTATTCGTGAAGAGCTTTGTCGGTTGAACCTGCTGCTGACCGGCAAGTGTCGCGCAAAACAACGTCAAAGAAACGAACGACAAGATGATTTTTTTCATAATACTTCTCCTCATTGGTGGGACGAGCCTTTTACGAGAGGAACTTACGACAAGACTTCTGCAGATTCAAATGAAAAATCGGGGGGAAATAAAAACCCCCGACACTCTAAGGAGCGTCGGGGCCAGGGAGGCTGTTACGAGACCCAGCCATCAGGGGGAGGACAGCCGGGCTCATAGTTTCTAACAGATGTCCTTCGTGCATCGTTCCACCGCGTTTGGAATCTCCTAACCTATTCGGAAATAGTCTCTTAGCGAACTGAGAAACTTTCCCTCATTCTCTTTTCAGCTCACGCAATCAATACTGCCTCGGTTATTCCATGACTCAGCTATAGAGAAGCAAGAACATCCTCCAGATGTCCGACAACTCGAACCCGTGGAAACACCTTCGACACAATGCCCCGCTCATCGATAACAAATGTGGAGCGAGCTATTCCCGTAAAGAGGCGCCCGTACAAAGACTTCTGCTGCCATACGCCATATTTCTCGCAGACCTTACCTTCTTCATCGGCGAGTAAATTGACGGTCAGACCGTGCTTGTCGCGGAA
>JANONN010000128.1:0-8720 GCA_031420835.1 Ignavibacteriales bacterium
CGCTGCTCCGGCAGATGGCGCTCAGCGGCGAATGGTGGAAGCCTAACTAACGATTGTCAAACTCAAATTTCCGGAGGTTCCCATGAAACGTTTTTCTGTTATTCTGATGCTCCTCGTGTCGCTCGTTGCGATTGCCGGGGCACAACCGAAGGCAGTGCACTTCAAGAAGCTACAAGAATTCCTACCCAACAAGGCGCCCCAAGGATTCGAGCGGAAAAAACCTTCCGGCCAGACTCAAACGACGATGGGCATGACAACCTCAGAGGCCTCCGTGCGCTTTGTCGGCAGCAGAACAGAGAAGGTGAAGAGCGAAGAAACGGGTCAAATGGAGGAACGTTCCATTGAAATGACTCTTGAAGCCACCATCAGCGATGTTTTCCTTGTGCCGTTCGGTGCTGCGGCGTACATGATGCAAACAGGAGACTATGAGAACGAAACTGAAGACGGCTACGAGAAGTCGATCATGTACAAGAACTTTCGTGGCAAAGAATCTGTTTCATCTTCCGAGGATAGTAAGCATTGCGAACTGGAACTGTTCGTGGCGAACCGGTTTCTCATCAAGCTTCGTGGAGAGAACACCGACAACGTAAAGTTGTTGCACTCATTGCTGGAAAGCATTGATCTCGCCAAACTCGAAAAGGCCCAGCCGCAGTAAAAGCAACGAAGGCGGCAATGTTGAATGAGAGAGGACACATGAGCGCTATCTTGCCGGTTCTTGGACGTCTCCGCTGGTTTGCCGTGGCACTATTGTTCACAACGGTTTCCCTGCATGCACAGCCGAAGCTTTTCATCGAAAAGCCTGAGATTGACATTGGGACTGTGTACAACGGCGGAAGCAAAAGCACGAAGTGGATTCTGAAGAACGCGGGGAAGGATACGTTGAAGATCTTTTCCGTCGTCACTTCATGCGGTTGCACGGCCGCGAAAGAACCCAAGAAGGCCTTGCTTCCGGGCGAATCAGATGCGTTGGAAGTTTCGTTTAACTCCACGGGATTCCGGGGCAAACAAACGAAGTATGTCAATATTCACTCGAACGACCCTGAGAATCCCTACACAACAGTATCTTTGAAAGTAGACATACTTGAAGAACTAGAACCCGTGACCAAGACCTCCATCTTCTGGCTTGGGACGCTCCCCGTTGGGAAGCAAGTGCAGCAAACCGTTGTGTTTAGAAATATCTCAGGGAAGCCGATCGCAATAAAGAATGTGTCAAGCTCATCGCCAAAGCTTGGGGTTAAGGCAAATGCGCGGAGCGTCGCCCCTTCAGATTCAATCCAGATCACAATTACCGTTACACCCGATAAGGAAGGGTACTTCCACGAGCAGTTCTTTCTCGAGACTGATAGCAAGAACCAGCCAAGCGTTCCTATGAAAGTGACATTTATTGGAGTGAAGCCTACATGATCACTATCCGGCAAGGGCTGCGAGAAGGAGTCTTCATCGTTCTCACCGCAGGACTCCTCGGTTTTGTGTTCACTATGGTGATGGAGCGGGGACTTTTCGCAGGGCCTCCTAAACAGCCGCCCATGTCGGTCGCCTCCGGTGAAGTCCCGCCTGCCATGATTGACATTGCGGAGGCACAATCACTTTTTGAATCGGGGAATGCATTATTCGTTGATTCGCGCCATGAGTTCGACTTCAAGATGGGCCACATCAAAGGTTCGGTTAATCTCCCGCTTAAGGATTACGATACTCGCCGTGATTTTCTCACGACGCTTCCAAAAGACAAAGTTCTGATAACGTATTGCGATGGTGCAGAGTGCAATTCAAGTATCGACCTCGCATCGAAACTCCATCAGGCCGGCTTCTCCGGCGTGAGAATTTTCTTCGGAGGGTGGAGTGAGTGGACATCTCACAATCTTCCCACTGAACGAGTCGCTCAATGAAACAAATTCTCGCGAACGACTCTCTCGCTCTTGTTGCCCGAACTTTTCTCGGTTTTCTCTTTATTGTTGCAAGCATCGATAAGATCGCAGACCCTGTAGCATTCGCGAACAGTATCGGCAATTACAAGATCATGTCCGGCACATTGCTCATGCTCTTTGCGACCGTCCTTCCGTGGGTCGAGCTCCTATGCGGACTTTGTTTGCTCGCAGGCATTCTCATGCGAGGGAGTTCTTTTCTACTCTCTTCTCTTCTTGTGGTCTTCACGCTCGCCATCATCTCTGCTCTCCTTCGTGGGCTTGATATCACGTGCGGTTGCTTCACGCAGGACCCCGATGCCGGAAAAGTCGGATGGATGAAAGTTGTCGAGAACACCGGATTGATCTTCCTTGGTCTCTTCACTTTGTTCTCGACGAGTGTTAAGTTTTCCCTTCAGAGCTACCTTGCCCGTCAATCCGTGAAACGCCTTTAGTGTTGTGTAACAAAAGTAACGTGAATAACTGATGTTACGCACAGGAAGATATGTAGCCCTTTCAGGGCAAGATGGATTCTTGATTTGTTGTTTCCGAGGGCGTTGCCCTCGGTTGTAATATGTTTCCACTTCGTGGAAATACGCACAATAGACCCTGAAAGGGTGACATACCTGTTTTGCGTAACATCAGGTGAATAAGTAAAAGCATTGCAGAACCGGCCACCATGTCATTCCCGAATGCTTTTACCCCGTGAGATAATTGCGTCATGACCTCTCGTTTTCATTTGGCTATCTCACGGGGTGAATCGGGAATCCATACTGCGGATGCCCGCCTAAAATCCGCGGGCATGTCAAAGTGCTTATTGATTTATTCAATGCATTTCTGAGACGCAACATTAGCAGGCTGTTGAAAAACTGTTTTGGGTAGCCACGACCTTCGGGTCGTGGACAAGATTAGCGAAATCTTATTGGGCTTTAGCCCATTCGTGCAAAACTATGGGTTAAAACCCACATTTGTTTCTTGCGTTTGTTTCCACGAGCTGAAGCTCGTGGCTATGCACCCCTTTTTTCAACAACCTATTAGTGCCGGAAGGTCAAGGCCAGCCATTCTATCCCAATGAATCGAACCGAAGCAGTTATTGTTGAAGCTGTTCGCACTCCCGTTGGAAAATACGGCGGATCGCTCAAAGATGTCCGGCCGGACGATCTGAGCGCTCTCGTGTTGAAAGCTCTTGTCGAGAAATCGAAGATTGATCCGCGCCTCATCGAAGATGTTCTTTGGGGTTGTGCGAACCAGGCCGGCGAAGACAACCGCAACATCGCCAGGATGGGAGTGCTCCTCGCAGGTTTCCCGCAAAGTGTTCCTGCTTCAACCGTGAACCGACTGTGTGGATCCAGCCTCGACGCAATCAATCATGCTGCACGCGCTGTTTGGAGTGACGATTATGAGATAGCGATCGCCGGCGGCGTTGAAAGCATGACGCGCGCTCCATACGTGGTGCCAAAGAATGTGAGTGGACAGGCGTTGTACGGCAACTTGACTGCTTACGATACTGCTCTTGGTTGGCGCTTTCCGAATTCCGCGCTGGAGAAGATGTTTCCGCTCGAAACAATGGGCGAGACCGCCGAGAATGTCGCTGAGCGCTGGAAGATTGGCCGTGAAGATCAAGATGTGTTCGCGCTTCGCAGTCATCAACGCGCCGTGAAAGCTCAAGCCAATGGTGTGTTCAAGGACGAGATCGTTCCGGTTGTTATACAACAGAAAAAGGGGGATCCCATTGTCGTTGACAAAGATGACGGGCCGCGCCCTGACACGTCCCTCGATAAGCTTGCAGCACTGCAACCAGCCTTTCGTAAAGGCGGATCAGTTACGGCCGGCAATTCATCGTCACTCAATGACGGGGCGGCAGCAGTTCTCATTATGAGCGAGAAGAAATGCAAGGAGTTGGGTTTCAATCCGATGGCGAGAATCGTCTCGACAGGCGTCGCGGGAGTTGATCCCCGCTCTATGGGAATCGGACCCGTTCCGGCGACACAAATGGCTTTGAAAAAAGCTGGGCTTTCGATCAGCAACATCGGTTTGATGGAACTCAATGAAGCCTTCGCGGCACAGTCGCTTGCTTGCATCCGAGATCTCGGTGTTGACCCGGAGATCGTCAATGTTAATGGTGGCGCGATTGCTCTCGGTCATCCGCTCGGTTGCAGCGGCGCCCGCATTATGACGACTCTTCTCCATGAAATGAGCCGGAGAAAAGTCCGCTACGGCGTGGCAACCATGTGTATTGGCGTGGGGCAAGGAATTGCCACGATTGTGGAGAACTTGGGATGAATTCGAAATGTCCACTCCCGGGGGCGCTTGGCTCTAAACATTGCATTCAGTTGACAAGCTTTGTATATTAGCGCGGACACCAAGAAACACCAACTGATGATAGAACTTGAGGGAGCGAATGACTGAAGATCTGAGACAACTTTTTCGCAGTGCGTTTGATCTTCCTGAAGGGGATCGCGCTACACTAGCCGGACTTCTGATTGAAAGTCTCGAGTCGCCACCGGACCCCGATGTCGAGGAACTGTGGGCGAAAGAAGCAGAACGCCGCTGGAAGGAAATTGAGGCCGGTGCTGTCGGCACGATTCCGTGGGAAGAAGTGCGGGGAAGACTCTTTCGGCGTAAATGAAGAGAATTAGATTTCACCCGGAGGCTGAAGAGGAACTTCTTGAAGCCCAGGATTGGTATAAGCGACGAAGTGAGGTCGCTTCACAGGCATTTGCGCTTGAAATTGACCATGCAATCAAAAGGATAATTGAAACTCCACTTCGTTGGCCTGTAACACTCAGCAACGAGCGCCGTTACTTACTTCCGCGATTCCCATATTCCATTCGGTACCGAATCAAGTCTGATACAATCTTCATTGTTGCTTTCGCCCACCACAAACGTCGTCCCGGTTATTGGCGGAAGCGCGCATAGGCTCAAGAATCTTACCTTTGGAGAGCGCACAAGCGAACATAATCAAGCGTTGCACACTGAACAGTTGTCCGAAACTGTAACCATATCTTCAAAACTCATGGAGCTTAGGACTGCATGTTCATAGGTCATTTCGCCGTTGCCCTCGCCGCCAAAAAAGCGGCCCCAAAAACTTCGTTAGCCACCCTGTTCCTTTCCGTCCAGCTTGTTGACTTGCTTTGGCCGATTTTCCTCGTGCTCGGGATCGAGCATGTCAGGATTGATCCCGGCAACACGGCGGTCACGCCGCTCGATTTCTATCACTATCCTTTCACTCACAGTCTGCTCGCAGTAATCATTTGGTCATTCGGTTTCGGCGTTTTGTACTTTCTCTTCAAGCGATACAAAACGGGCGCGTTGGTTGTTGGCGCGGGCGTTTTCAGTCACTGGCTTCTCGATGCGCTCACCCATCGTCCCGACTTACCGCTCTTTCCCGGAAGCAGTGTGAACATAGGGCTTGGACTATGGAATTCTCTTCCGGGGACAATTGTCGTTGAGCTTTCCTTGTTTGTTGGATGCCTCGCCATCTATCTTCGCCAAACGCGGGCAAGAAACCGTATCGGCAACATCGCCTTGTGGTCGTTCATCGGCTTTCTCCTTATTACGTGGATAGCAAATCTTTTCGGACCACCGCCTCCTTCCGAGAACGCCATCGGATATGTCGGATTAGCGATGTGGCTCTTCGTTCCGTGGGCGATGTGGATCGAAAAGAATAGAGAGAATATTGTCACCCGTTAATGTCCGTTCAAATAATTCATCAACCATTCCTCATCCTTTCAAAGGAATTCTTCATGATGAAAATCTTCAAACTCCTTCTTGTTTCCCTCTTCATTGCCGTTTCGGTTTTTGCTCAAGATCAGGTCGATCTCAAAGCGCACTACACGAAAAGCGAAGTCATGATCCCAATGCGTGACGGCGCCAGACTTTTCGCTGCCATCTACACACCGAAAGACACGACGCAGCGGTATCCGATCATGCTCAACCGGACACCCTACAGCGTCAGTCCATATGGAGCGGATAGCTTTCGCACCACTCTTGGTCCTTCAAAACTTTTCGACAAGGAAGGATTCGTCTTTGTGTTTCAGGATGTTCGGGGGAAATTTATGTCGGAAGGAACTTACGCATACCACGCCCCTATCGTTGTCAACAAGAAGAGCGCAAAGGATGTGGATCCCTCAACCGACACATACGATACGATCGATTGGTTGATCAAGAATGTCGCGCGAAACAACGGTCGTGTCGGTATTTGGGGAATTTCGTACCCCGGCTTCCTTGCAGCAGTGAGTCTCGTTGATGCCCATCCTGCCCTCAAAGCTGTCTCTCCACAAGCCCCGATGGGCGACACGTTCATCGGTGACGACTTCCATCACAATGGCGCGTTCTTTCTCATGCACGCGTTTGGATGGTTAGCAGGCACCGCACCGGCCCGATCAAACCGGGAGGCAGGCTTAAACAAGCCGCCCGGATTCGATTATGGGACACCCGACGGTTATCGTTTCTTCCTTGAGTTGGGTCCGATTTCAAATGTGGAGAAGAAGTTCTTCCAAAGGCAGGTGCCGGTGTGGACGGATTTCATGAAGCACGGGACATACGACGAGTATTGGAAGTCGCGCAACATCCCTCGGCACATGCGCAACATCAAACCGGCGGTGATGACGGTGGCAGGATGGTTTGACTCCGAAGACCCTTGGGGTGCCGCCAACATTTACAAAGCAATCGAGAAGAACAACCCAAACACTCATAACATGATTGTTTGGGGACCGTGGCTACATGGCGGATGGGCGCGGATGGACGGCGATACTCTCGGATACGCACATTTCACATCGAAGACAAGTCTTTGGTATCGCGAGAACGTTGAGTTCCCCTTCTTCAATTATTATTTGAAAGACAAAGGAGCGATGAACCTTCCGGAGACATGGGCGTTTATGACTGGCGGGAACGAGTGGCGCTCCTACTCAGCATGGCCACCGAAGGAAGCCAAGGAGAAGAACCTCTACCTCCATGCCAATGGGAAAGCTTCGTTTTCACGACCCGACGGCCGCGGTAATCAGTTTGATGAATATGTGAGTGATCCGATGAAGCCAGTTCCGTTCTCCGCCGAAACTACGACACGCATGGGACATCTCTTCATGGTGGAAGACCAACGCTTTGCATCCACGCGACCCGATGTGTTGGTGTATGAGACGGACGTGTTGCAAGAAGATGTAACAATTGCAGGACCCATTGAAATCACACTCTACGCGTCCACGTCGGGAACCGATTGCGACTGGATCGTGAAGCTGATTGACGTCCTACCGCCCGACACAGGCGATCGAAATCCGAATCCGACGGGGGTCCGCATGGGACATTTTCAGATGTTGGTTGGCGGTGAAGTTATGCGAAGCAAGTTCCGAAACAGTCTGGAGAAACCGGAGCCAACGAGTCCCAACAAGATCACGAAAATAGTCTACAACATCCCTGACAAACACCATCGCTTCAAGAAGGGACACAGGATCATGGTGCAAATCCAGAGCACGTGGTTCCCGCTCATTGATCGCAACCCCGGAAAGTTTGTGGACATCTACAATGCGAAAGAATCGGATTTCCAGAAAACGACACAACGGGTGTATCGATCGGGAGTAGACATTTCACATTTGAAGTTCCTGGTAGTCGAGTAGGGATACAGATGTCGGAAGTCTGAGATCAGAGGTCAGAAGCGACATGAGAACAGATGGGCGTTGAAGCCGACATGCCCGCTGCCGGAAAGGGCAGGGACCAATCGGTGACGGAAAACTTAGCGAAACCGCGCGGTTTCAATGCTACGGTGCGAACCGTGATCCGCTGCACACGTTTCTTGTACGGTGGCGCAGAACGAGTTTTTCAACAACCTGATAGATAATCGAGGGTCGAAGAAGAGCTTGGAGTCTTGAAGTGAAAAAGTGGAGGAACTTGCCGAAGAGGGAAAATGGCGACGAAAGGGAAGTCCGCTGGTTCCGATTGCTTTTCTTGACTGCGCGATCGTTATTTGGCGAGAACCATCTTCCGAATCAGATAAGCGTTCTTGAACTCCAATCGTGAGAAATACAATCCGCTCGCCAGATACTTTGCTTCAAAGGCCGCTTGATAGTACCTTCCTCCTTCCGCTTCGCCAGAGAAAAGCGTTGCGACTTCTCTCCCCAGTATGTCAATCACTTTCAATACCGCATGGCCGTTTTCCGGCAGTGCGAATTCGATCGTGGTGATCGGATTAAACGGATTTGGGTAGTTCTGTCCAAGTATCAGTTCTAGCGGCGCCAATCCGATCTCTATCTCCGCTGCAGAGTAAAAGCGGAAAATTCCATCGTTATCAATCTGCTTCATACGATATGCATATCGTCCCGGCGCTAGTCCCGCATCAACATAACTGTACTCGCGCGGAGAAGCGCTCGTTCCCGCCCCCTGCGCAAAGCCAACAACCTTCCATTCATTCGTGAAATCATGCCCGCGCGCATCAGCGCGAGTCAGCGTTGATCTGCGTTGAATCTCAAATCCATAATTGTTCACCTCAGTTGCCGTTGACCAGCGGAGGAGGGCATCCAAGCGTGATGCACTTGCCGTGAAGGTGGCAAGCTGCACAGGCAGTGGATCACTTGACGATCCGAAGGCAAATTCACTTAAGCCAGTTACACTTGCAACAATTGTATCGTTCCCGTAGGATGTTGTGAGGGATGTGAAAGCGCCGGATCCAGGCGTCGCGCGTGAATACACCGTGATCGCACTTGCATTTGCGATGCCGTGGCTCGGTATTTCAGATACCTTGAATCGCACTTGGGCAGTGAATGACGCCGCAAGACCTGACTGCTGGATGATCCAACGATAGGTACTGACGCTGCCGGTAATTCCTCC
>JANONN010000129.1:0-25535 GCA_031420835.1 Ignavibacteriales bacterium
ACCCGTTGGCCGAGATGACGCATAAGCGTCGAGTCTCTGCGCTGGGTCCGGGGGGTCTCACACGTGAGCGCGCCGGTTTTGAAGTCCGCGACGTTCACTACACGCACTACGGACGCTTGTGCCCGATTGAGACGCCCGAAGGTCCAAACATCGGCCTCATCTCGTCACTCTGCATCCACTCTCGCATCAATGACTTTGGATTCATTGAGACTCCGTATCGAAAAGTTAAAACAGGCAAGGTGACGGAAGAAGTCGTATTTCTCACCGCGGAGAAGGAAGACGATGTCACCATTGCTCAGGCAAATGCCCCCATTGACGATAAGGGACGCTTCTTTGAGGAAAAAGTCAAGTCGCGTCAGCAGAGCGACTATCCTTTAATGGAGCCGGAGAAGATCCATTACATGGATGTTGCCCCGAACCAAATCGTCAGTGCGGCGGCGGCGCTCATTCCGTTTCTTGAGCACGACGATGCGAATCGTGCGCTGATGGGTTCAAACATGCAGCGTCAGGCCGTGCCTTTGCTGCGACCCGTAGCCCCGATCGTGGGTACCGGCCTGGAAGAACGAATTGCCCGCGACTCTCGAACCATGATTACTGCGGAACGGAGCGGTGTGGTCGGATCTGTCTCTGCGGACAGCATTGTCGTTCAATATGACATTGACGAGAACAGCACGGAAGCGATTATCAGCTTCGAAGATAAGCGCCGGGTGGAATACAAACTCACTAAATTCTTACGCACAAATCAAGACACGTGCATCAACCAGAAACCGGTTGTCGAGACGGGGGAGCGATTCAAGCGCGGTGACGTGTTGGCGGATGGTTGCGCTACCGACCATGGCGACCTTGCGCTTGGGCGGAACATCTTCGTTGCGTTCATGCCGTGGCGTGGGTACAACTTCGAAGATGCAATCATCGTAAGTGAAAAACTAGTTTCAGAAGATGTGTTCACGTCCGTACATGTCGAGGAGTTCGAACTACAGGTCCGCGACACCAAACGTGGAGAAGAGGAACTGACGCGCGAAATTCCGAACGTCAGTGAAGAGGCCACGAAGGACTTGAACGAAAACGGAATCATCCGCATTGGCGCTGAAGTGAACGAAGGCGATATCCTGATCGGAAAGATCACGCCAAAGGGTGAAACCGATCCAACACCTGAAGAAAAACTGCTAAAAGCCATTTTCGGCGAAAAGGCCGGCGACGTAAAAGATGCCTCGTTGAAGGCCCCTCCGGGAATGAAAGGCATCGTCATGTCGACGAAGCTCTTCAGCCGGAAAAAGAAAGACACCGAAAACAAGAAGGAAGATAAGAAGAAGCTCGAGTCCCTCGAGAAGGCTCGCAAAAGAGACTTGAAGGAGCTTAATGAAAAACTTGCGCGAAAACTTGATCAGCTTCTGGCTGGCGAAAAGTCGGTGGGCATTAGGACAACTGGTAATGATGTTGCATTGCGAAGTGGCACGTCTTTGAAGGAAGACACCTTCCAATCTTTAGACAATGTGGCCGATCTCGACTTTAGTTCCGAATGGGTGGATGACAAGCGAAAAAATAGTCTTATTACAAAGATCTATGAAAACTATCGGCAGAAGATTTCCGAGATCGAGGAACTCTATCGTCACGAGAAGAACAAGATCCAACTTGGTGACGAATTGGCGCCGGGGATCGTTCAACTTGCAAAAGTGTACGTTGCGAAGAAACGAAAACTCTCCGTCGGAGATAAAATGGCCGGTCGTCACGGCAACAAGGGTGTCGTCTCCACCGTTGTGCCCGTCGAAGATATGCCGTTCCTTCCTGACGGAACGCCCGTTGACATTATTCTCAACCCGCTTGGTGTGCCATCTCGAATGAATCTCGGCCAGCTCTTTGAAGTTGCTCTCGGATGGGCAGGATTCAAGCTGGGAACTCAGTATGCGTCTCCAATCTTCGACGGTGCATCATGGGAGGAAGTTCAAGCGGAACTGGAAAAGGCTGGCCTCAATGTCACATCAAAAGCAAAACTGATTGATGGTCGCTTAGGTGAACCGTTCGATCAGGAGGTCACGGTCGGTCAATTGTATATGATGAAGCTCTCGCATCTTGTTGATGACAAGATTCACGCTCGCTCCATCGGGCCTTATTCGCTCATCACTCAGCAGCCGCTCGGCGGCAAAGCGCAGTTTGGTGGTCAGCGGTTTGGAGAAATGGAAGTATGGGCGCTAGAAGGATACGGCGCTGCGCATGTTCTGCAGGAGATTCTCACCGTCAAATCTGATGACGTGGTTGGACGTGCAAAAGTGTATGAAGCAATTGTGAAGGGAGAGAATCTCCCCGAGCCAAATGTTCCCGAATCGTTCAACGTTCTGGTTCGCGAGCTGCAAGGACTTGGACTTGAAGTGAAGCTTGAATGACATTGTCTTCGCTCAGCCCATATGAGTCCACAAGAAATATTCATGTTCTGATACCAGGAGATATCTAATGCCTGCACATCAAGAAAACGCGCGAAAGCATTTTGAGCGCATCACAATCAGTCTTGCTTCACCAGATGTCATTCTTTCGCGGTCACGCGGTGAAGTGACCAAACCGGAAACGATCAACTACCGTTCATTCCGTCCTGAAAAAGACGGACTGTTCTGTGAGAAGATCTTTGGTCCGGTGCGCGACTGGGAATGTCACTGCGGTAAGTATAAAAGAATCCGCTATAAAGGAATCACGTGCGATCGTTGCGGTGTTGAAGTGACGCAGAAGAGCGTTCGCCGCGAGCGCATGGGTCACATAGCTCTCGCAGTCCCCGTTGTGCATATCTGGTATTTCCGATCGCTCCCGACAAAGATCGGCTACGTGCTCGGTCTCTCATCGAAAGAACTCGAGAAGATCATTTACTATGAGTCGTACGTCGTCGTCAATCCTGGAACGACCGGATTGGCAAAACAAGACTTGATCACGGAAGAACAGTATCTGGAGATCATGGCTTCGCTGCCGGAGAACAACTCCGACTTAGAGAATAGTGATCCCAAGAAGTTCATCGCTATGATGGGTGGGGATGCCGTTAAGGATCTGCTCAAACGTGTGAATATCGATGAATTGGCTTTCGAGTTACGCCATTCTGTTCGGGCGGAAACTTCGCAGCAGAAAAAGGCTGAAGCCCTTAAACGTCTGCGCGTCGTCGAGGCATTCCGGAAGAGTCAAAAGACGTCTCCCAACAAGCCGGAGTGGATGGTGCTGGATGTTGTCCCCGTAATTCCGCCGGAGCTCAGGCCGCTCGTGCCCCTTGAAGGAGGTCGCTTTGCGACGTCTGATCTTAACGATCTCTACCGTCGTGTTATTATCCGAAATAATCGATTAAAGCGCCTGATTGAAATCAAGGCACCGGAAGTTATCTTGCGTAACGAGAAGCGCATGCTACAAGAAGCAGTGGATGCGCTGTTTGATAACTCGCGCCGTGTGAACGCTGTGCGCAGCGATAACAACCGTGCGCTCAAATCGCTTTCTGATATGCTCAAAGGGAAGCAAGGTCGGTTCCGTCAGAACTTGCTTGGCAAGCGCGTTGACTACTCAGGCCGATCGGTCATCGTCGTTGGGCCCGAACTGAAGCTCCATGAGTGTGGTCTTCCGAAAGACATGGCGGTAGAGCTTTTCAAACCACACATCATCCGTAAGTTGATCGAGCGCGGTCTCGTCAAGACGGTGAAGAGCGCAAAGAAGATGGTGGAGAAGAAAGGTCCCGAAGTCTGGGATATTCTTGACCACATTATCGATGGTCATCCGGTGATGCTCAACCGCGCCCCGACGCTCCATCGACTTGGCATTCAAGCGTTCCAGCCGGTATTGGTCGAAGGAAAAGCGATCCGCATCCACCCGATGGTGTGTACTGCATTCAACGCTGACTTCGATGGCGACCAGATGGCTGTGCACGTGCCGTTGTCGTATGAGGCACAGTTGGAAGCACGAATACTGATGCTCTCGAGTCACAACATTCTTTCGCCTGCTAACGGTGCGCCGATTGTAACGCCAACGCAAGATCAAGTGCTCGGTTGCTACTATCTCACAAAGTCCAAAGCGGGTGATGTTGGAGATGGAAAGACCTTCTACTCCACCGACGAAGTCATTATTGCGCACGACCAGGGGGTGCTTGGTTTGCACGCACGCGTCAAGGTTCGGATTGAAGGAAAAATTGTTGAAACAACGACCGGTCGGGTGATCTTCAACCAGATCTTGCCGTCGGGCGTTCCTTTCATCAATGAACTCCTGAACAAGAAGAGACTTGTCCAGATCATTGCGAACGTATTTCGCCGTGTAGGGAACCTTGAGACTGCGAAGTTTCTCGACAAGCTAAAGAATCTTGGATTCACGTATGCAACAAAAGGTGGTCTTTCGGTTTCTATTGGTGATGTTGTCATTCCTCAAGAGAAACACAACATCGTCGCGAAAGCGCAACGCGATGTTGAGAGTGTCGAGAGCCAATATTATAGAGGCTTTATTACCAATGGCGAACGCTACAACAAAGTGATTGACATCTGGACGCGTACCACAAGCCGTATTGCCGATCGTTTGTTCGACGCCCTTCAGCATGACAAAGAGGGCTTCAACTCTCTATATATGATGGTTGACTCCGGTGCTCGTGGATCGAAGGAACAGGTACGGCAGCTTGCCGGTATGCGCGGACTGATGGCGAAACCGCAGAAAAGCCTCTCCGGTGCAACCGGGGAATTGATCGAAAACCCGATCATTGCAAACTTCCGTGAGGGTCTCTCTGTGTTGGAGTATTTCATCTCCACGCACGGCGCCCGAAAAGGTCTTGCTGATACAGCTCTGAAAACAGCGGACGCCGGCTATCTCACGCGTCGCCTCATCGACGTGGCTCAGGATTCGATCATTGCCGAGCTTGATTGTGGTACGATCCGTGGCGTGGTCACCGGTGCGCTGAAGGAAGGTGAAGACGTGAAAGAACCACTCGCCGAGCGCATACTTGGTCGCGCTTCGGTGCTCGATGTCAAAGATCCGTTTAGCAGTGAAGTGATCGTTCGTGCGGGCGAGATTATTGACGAGGAGAGATCGCTTCGTATTTCCGAAACGTCGATCGAGGCTGTCGAGATTCGTTCCGTGCTAACATGCGATTCGCGTCGTGGCGTTTGTGCAAAATGCTATGGACGCGATCTTACGAACGGAAAACTCGTTGAGTCTGGTATGGCAGTTGGTGTTATTGCCGCACAGTCTATCGGTGAACCTGGAACGCAGTTGACACTGCGAACCTTTCACACCGGCGGTACGGCAAGCCTCATCGCTGCTCAGTCGCAGATCACTTCAAAATTTGACGGAAAGGTCAAGTATGAAGGGATCAAAACAATCGAGTATGGCGACGAGGGTCAGAAACAACTCGTTGTTTCAGGACGGAGCGGTGTGATTAACATTGTTGATCAAGACAATCGTGCGCTAACAAAGTACGATGTTCCCTATGGGGCCACACTCTTAGTGAGGAATTCTGCAAAGGTCTCCAAAGGAGAGATCATCTATGAATGGGATCCGTATAACGCAGTAATCATATCCGAGCACGGTGGTAAAGTGAAGTACGTTGACTTAAAGGAAAACGTAACCTATCGCGAAGAACCGGATGAACAGACGGGGCACATTCAGAAAGTGGTTATTGATAGCCGCGAAAAGAACCTCATTCCTGCTATGTCAATTGTAAGCGGCAAAGGTCAGCGTGTAGCAATGTATTCAATTCCGACTCGCGCACATCTGATTGTCGAAGATGGCGAGGAAGTCCAATCGGGTGTGGTCTTGGCGAAAATTCCGCGTGACAGTGGGAAAACTCGCGACATCACTGGCGGCTTGCCACGCGTTACAGAACTTTTTGAAGCACGTCATCCGAATGATCCAGCCGTCGTCAGTGAGATTGATGGCATCGTCTCGATTGGACAGCCGAAGCGCGGTTCGAGGGAAGTGTTTGTCACCACTCACGATGGGAAGGACAAGCGCACATATCTTATCCCGCTGGGCAAGCATATTCTAGTTCAAGAGAACGATGTTGTCCGTGCCGGAGAGCGCCTCTCCGCAGGGGCCATTGATCCGCATGATATTCTACGGATCAAGGGTACAACGGCCGTTCAGGAATATCTCGTAAACGAGATCCAGGAAGTGTATCGCATGCAGGGCGTCAAGATCAACGACAAGCACATCGAAGTCATCGTTCGACAAATGATGCAGAAGGAAAAGATCGTGGAGCCTGGCGACACGAAGTATCTTGAGGGAGACAACGTGGAAAAGTCGAAGCTGCACGACGAGAATGATAGTCTCCACGGAAAGGTGGTTGTCGTAAGCAAAGGTGATTCAAAACTAAAGAACGGTCAGGTTGTCTTGAAGAAAAGCGTTCGTGAAACAAATACAGATCTGAAGAAGAAAGAGAAGAAGACCGTCGAAACGCGCGATGCTGAACCTGCAACATCGGAGCCAATCTTGCTTGGAATTACTCAATCATCGCTGACGACAGATAGCTTCATTTCAGCAGCTTCCTTCCAGGAGACGACAAAAGTCCTAACGGATGCGGCGATCGAGGGAAAAGTGGACTACCTGCTCGGGCTAAAGGAGAACGTCATCATGGGCCATCTCATCCCTGCAGGAACGGGTCAGAGAAAATTCAGGGATCAGATCGTTACTCCAAAGGAGATAGCATTGATGGTGGTCGAGCCGGCTGAAAGTGCGGAATCGACTAGAGCCGTCGAGGAAGAAGGGAAAAAGAAAAAAAGGAAAACACGGGTTGTCGCATGAAGAAATCAAAAACTGATTGACAATTGAAGGAACAATTCGTACCTTACACGGCTATTTTCACCGCCTCTTACGGATTTTAGAGTCAGGAGTTAACAAGTTTGCCGACGATTAATCAGCTAGTCAGACAAAGCCGCGAAAGGATTACTTGGAAGAGTAAATCCCCTGCGCTTCAAGGAAGCCCGCAAAAACGGGGGGTATGTACGAGAGTGTATACAACGACCCCAAAGAAGCCAAACTCAGCCCTTCGGAAAGTCGCTCGCGTGCGTTTGACCAATAGCATCGAAGTCACGGCCTATATTCCAGGAGAAGGACATAATCTACAAGAACACTCAATCGTGTTGATCCGTGGCGGCAGGGTGAAAGATCTTCCAGGTGTTCGATACCATATCATTCGTGGCACGCTTGACACCCAGGGAGTCCAGGATCGCAAGCAGGCGCGGTCGAAATACGGAGCCAAGAAGCCCAAGCAGCAGTAAGAACAATTTAGGTCGACATGAGAAAGAAACGAGCTACAAAGCGGATTATCGCCCCAGATCCAAAGTTTCAAGACCTCCTCGTTTCGAGATTCGTCAACTCGATCTTGAAGGGCGGAAAGAAGCATCTTGCTCGCGGAATTCTGTATAAGGCATTTGATCTGATCGAAGAGAAGACAAAAAGCAAGCCGCTCGATCTTTTCAAAAAGGCTGTAAGCAACGCATCTCCCCTTTTGGAAGTGCGTGCGCGAAGAGTTGGTGGTGCTACCTACCAAGTTCCCACAGAAGTTCGCCCCGAGCGGCGAACCGCTCTTGCCATTCGCTGGCTGCTTAGTTACGCCCAAGAACGCTCGGAGAAGTCGATGTCACAACGGCTCGCTTCTGAACTGATCGCCGCTGCACAAGGTGAGGGCGGCGCCATTAAGAAGAAGGACGATGTGCATCGTATGGCAGAAGCCAACAAAGCTTTTGCCCATTTTAAGTGGTAAACACATAACACAATTTGCAGTCTGTTGCGCCCAGTGATTTTCGGCAGGGTCGAACTGTCACTGCCTAATGCTGTAGGAATTTTATGCCGCGAGAGTATCCTTTAGAAAGAACAAGAAATATTGGCATCATGGCTCACATCGATGCCGGGAAAACGACGACAACTGAACGGATTCTGTTCTATACAGGCGTTGTGCATCGTATGGGTGAAGTGCATGATGGAGCTGCCACGATGGATTGGATGGAGCAGGAAAAAGAGCGAGGAATCACCATCACCAGTGCCGCAACCACATGTTTCTGGGACAACCATGGGATCAACATCATTGATACACCCGGTCACGTTGATTTTACAGTTGAAGTAGAGCGCTCCCTGCGGGTTCTTGACGGAGCTGTCGCGTTGTTCTGTTCGGTTGGTGGCGTTGAGCCACAATCTGAGACTGTTTGGCGTCAGGCAGATAAGTACGGTGTTCCGCGAATTGCCTTCGTGAACAAAATGGATCGTGCCGGTGCCGACTTTCTTTCTGTTGTGAATATGATTCGTGCGCGATTGGGCGCGAATGCCGTTCCGGTGCAACTCCCCGTTGGTGAAGGAGATATGTTTGCCGGTATCATTGATCTTATTACGATGAAGGCACGCATGTTCCACGAGGGAACTCAAGGGACGACATGGGACGATATCGAAATCCCAGATTCCTTGAAGCCACGCGCCAACGAATTCCGTATCAAGATGCTCGAAGCCGTCGCAGACGAGGATGATACGCTCCTCGAGAAGTATCTCGAACATAAAGAAATCTCCCCTGCGGAAATTCGAGACGTCCTTCGTCGGGCGACACTGAAAGTCAGTATCGTTCCGGTTCTCTTTGGATCGTCGTTTAAGAACAAGGGCGTTCAACTTCTCCTTGATTCAATTGTGAGTTTCCTTCCATCGCCCCTTGACATTAACAACGGCGAAGTACACGGACATCATCCACACCGGCACGATAACGTTGTCCGAAAAGTGATTGACAAAGAAAATTTCACAGCGCTCGCATTCAAGATCATGAGCGATCCGTTTGTTGGTCGGCTCACGTACTTCCGTGTTTACACCGGGACGATCAGCGCAGGATCGTATACCTACAACGCCTCCTCAGATCGAAAGGAACGAATCTCGCGCCTCCTTCGAATGCATGCGAACCACCGTGAAGAAATTTCTGAGGCACATGCGGGTGATATAGTGGCTGCCATCGGATTGAAGTACACGAAAACAGGCGACACGCTTACAGACGAAGACGATCCGATCCTGCTCGAAAAGATGACATTCCCCGATCCAGTTATTGACGTTGCCATCGAGCCAAAGACAAAGGTTGACCAAGAAAAGCTTGGTGAGGCAATGCAAAAGCTCGCGGAAGAAGATCCAACGTTTCGCATTTCAACGAACGAGGAAACTGGCCAGACGATCATCAGCGGTATGGGCGAGCTTCATCTCGAGATCATT
Source organism: Ignavibacteriales bacterium (assembly GCA_031420835.1). Lineage (GTDB taxonomy): Bacteria > Bacteroidota > Ignavibacteria > UBA10030 > UBA10030 > JANONN01. The sequence goes on from JANONN010000129.1 coordinate 9,172, forward strand.
ATTGACCGTATGAAGCGTGAGTTCAAGGTTGAAGCGAACGTTGGCAAGCCACAAGTTGCGTACAAAGAAACGATAACAAAGAAAGTTACGGCGGAGGGGAAGTTCATCCGTCAGTCTGGTGGCCGCGGTCAATACGGGCATGTGGAAATTGAAGTCGAACCAAACGAAAAAGGAAAAGGTTTCGAATTCGAGAATGCCATCGTTGGCGGGGTGGTTCCTAAGGAGTACATCAAGCCGACCGAACAAGGAATTATCGAAGCAATGCGTAATGGTGTTCTTGCCGGTTATCCTGTTGAAGATATGAAAGTGACGCTCTTCGATGGGTCTTTCCATCCGGTTGACTCCTCAGAAATGGCGTTCAAGATTGCCGGTTCCATGGCGTTCAAAGAGGCAGCCAGAAAAGCTGGGCCGATCTTACTTGAGCCGATCATGGCAGTCGAGGTCGTCACGCCCGAAGAATATCTCGGCGATGTGATGGGTGACCTGAGTTCGCGCCGCGGGAAGATCGATGGCATGAATCCGCGCAAAGATGCTCAAGTCGTCAAGGCGATGGTGCCGCTGTCAGAGATGTTCGGCTATGCAACCGCGGTTCGCTCCATGACGCAAGGACGAGCGCTCTACACGATGCAGTTTTCACATTACGAACAAGTACCGCGTCAGATTTCTGACCAAATCATCGAAAAGGTAAGAGGCAAAGAAACGGTTCCGGCTTAGGCGAAGTTTTCCAAAACACTTCAGACCCAATACAAGGAGATCCTTCCAATGGCAAAAGAAAAATTTGACCGCAGCAAACCGCACGTCAACGTCGGAACGATCGGTCACGTTGACCACGGCAAGACAACCCTCACTGCCGCCATTACTATGGTGCTCGCGAAGAAGGGCTTGTCGCAGGTTCGCACGTTCGATTCGATTGACAACGCTCCCGAAGAGCGTGCCCGTGGTATCACGATTGCAACCGCGCACGTCGAGTATTCCACAGAGAAGCGTCATTATGCACACGTCGACTGCCCGGGTCACGCAGACTACATAAAGAACATGATCACCGGCGCGGCTCAGATGGACGGCGCCATTCTCGTTGTTGCCGCAACGGATGGACCGATGCCGCAAACACGTGAACACATTCTGCTTGCTCGTCAAGTCGGTGTGCCCAAAATCGTTGTCTTCATGAACAAAGTTGATGCGGTAGATGATCCTGAACTGCTCGATCTCGTTGAGCTTGAGCTGCGCGATCTTCTCAAGAAGTACGAATTCCCCGGTGATGAAATTCCCATTGTTCGTGGGTCTGCACTCAAGGCGATGGAAGCTGCACTTCGCCCCGATGCGAAGCCGGATGATCCAGCGTTCAAAAGCATCACTGAACTGATGGATGCTGTGGACAGTTACATCCCCCTGCCGCAGCGCAACGTTGATAAGCCGTTTTTGATGCCGGTCGAAGATGTGTTTTCCATTACCGGTCGCGGAACCGTCGGCACAGGGCGCGTTGATCGTGGGCGTGCAAAAGTGGGTGATGAGGTGGAAGTAATCGGTCTTGGGCAGCACAAGAAGACTGTCATCACAGGAGCTGAAATGTTCCGTAAGGAACTCGATGAAATCGTGGCGGGCGATAATGCCGGACTTCTGCTACGAGGAGTCGAGAAGAACGACCTCGAGCGTGGCATGGTCATTGCCAAACCGGGTTCCATCACTCCACATAAGAAATTCACAGCGCAGGTGTATGTGTTAAAGAAGGAAGAAGGCGGACGTCACACGCCGTTCCTGAACGGGTACCGTCCACAATTCTACTTCCGCACAACCGACGTGACAGGTGTTGTTGAGCTTCCGAGTGGCGTCGAGATGGTCATGCCCGGCGATAACGTTGACGCGATGTCCATTGATCTGATTAGCCCGATCGCAATGGAGGAAGGTCTGCGCTTTGCTATCCGTGAAGGCGGGCGAACAGTCGGCGCTGGCGTCGTTACAAAGATCGTGGAATAAGTTCAATGGCTCCAGTTGATATGGCTGGAGCCACTCTATTAATGCGTAGATTGCATCTCCTGAAATAGTCAGGATACGGAGGTTCACGTGGCTGGTCAAAAGATCCGAATCAAGTTGAAATCGTACGACCACAACTTGATCGACAAGTCAGCGGAAAAGATCATCAAGACGGTGAAGTCCACCGGTGCGGTGGTTTCAGGTCCAATTCCGTTGCCGACGAAGAAGACGATTTACACTGTTCTTCGCTCACCGCATGTGGACAAGAAATCGCGTGAACAGTTTGAAACGCGTTCCCACAAGCGTCTGATTGACATTCTCAACTCTACGAGCAAAACGGTTGATTCCCTGATGAAATTGGAATTACCGGCCGGCGTGGACGTTGAAATCAAGGTGTAGTCTCTTCTCATCAAGAGAAGTTTACAAATGATATGAACACTTCCGGAGTGGCCGGAAGCTTCGTAAGGAGTAAATCCCGTGAGTGGTATTCTCGGAAAGAAAATAGGAATGACAACCCTCTTCGATGAGAACGGGCAGGCGTTTCCCTGCACGGTCATTGAAGCGGGTCCGTGCTATGTTACGCAGGTCAAGACAAAGCAACTGGATGGCTATGATGCCATTCAGCTTGGTTTTGATGAGACGAAGGAACGCCGACTCACCAAACCCATGAAGGGACATTTCTCCGCATCGGGAAGCAAGCCAATGCGGCTTGTTCGTGAGTTTCGGAACTTCAACGGGACAGAAATGAAACCCGGGCATGAGGTTCGCGTTGACCTGTTCCATCAGGGCGATGTCGTCAACGTGGTCGGTCGCTCAAAAGGGCGAGGATTCCAAGGAGTTGTGAAGCGCCATCACTTCGGCGGTGTCGGGATGACGACACACGGACAGTCCGATCGCGTACGCGCGCCCGGCTCGATTGGCTCAAGCTCGTACCCTTCGCGTGTATTCAAAGGGATGCGAATGGCCGGACGGATGGGGAGTGATCGCGTTACCATCCGAAACCTTCGCGTGCTGAAAGTTATTCCAGAGTCGAACATTCTAATCGTTAAAGGTTCGGTACCTGGAGCCATCAACGGCTATCTCGAAATCGTCAAGCAGCATCAGTAAGAAGGAAGAACTTCGATGCAGGTAGATGTTTATAAGAAAGATGGAACGCTGACGGGTGAAAAGATAACGCTCGATCCGGCAATTTTTGAGATCAAGCCGAACGATCATGCCATTTATCAAGCGGTGCGTGCTTATCAGGCGCATCAGCGACAGGGTACCCACAAGGTGAAACCACGGAACGAAGTGCGTGGCGGTGGGAGGAAGCCCTTCAAACAAAAGAAGACTGGGCGTGCACGCGCTGGAACGAATCGCTCGCCACTCTGGAAGGGCGGCGGCTCGATCTTTGGACCGATGCCGCACGATTACGTCATTAAGCTGCCGGCCAAAGTGAAGAAGCTCGCAAGAAAGTCGGCTCTCGCCTACAAAGCGAAGGATGCCGCTATTAGAGTAGTGGAAGATTTCTCGATTGACAAGCCGAAAACAAAAGAGATGCAGGCGATCTTGAAAGGGCTTGCGGCAGGCAGGAAGACGCTTTTATTAACGCCGGCCACTGACCGGATGATCGTGAAGTCGGGTCGCAACATTCCGGCTTTGAACATTCGTGAAGCCGACAAAGCGTCGGTATTCGAGATACTCAACAATCAGATGCTCTTGATCCAGAAAAGCGCGCTGGCTGTTCTCGAAAATTCCCTTAAGAACTGAGGACTGTGATGGTAGGTATTCTGAAACGCCCGATTCTGACTGAGAAGATCACCGCGCTCCAAGATAAGCGTCAGTACGCTTTCGAAGTCGAGAACGCGGCGAACAAGATTGAAATCGGAAAAGCGATTGAGAAGAAGTTCAATGTGAAAGTTCTATCCGTTCGAACGATCGTGGTCAAGGGAAAGCGCAAGTCACAGCTTACCCGTAGCGGTAGATTCGAAGGGCGAACAAAAACGTGGAAGAAAGCAATCGTAACACTCAAAGACGGGGACAAGATTGACTACTTCGAGAATGTTTAACCAGTGAACTGAAAGCAGCGATCATGCCAATTCGAAAATTACGTCCGATGACGCCGGCAACACGCTTCTACTCGATCTCGACGTTCGAAGAGATAACGAAAACGAAGCCCGAGAAGGCGTTGCTGGAGCCGAGGAAGAGCAGTGGTGGCCGCAACAACATGGGGCGCGTGACGTCCCGGCATCGCGGGGGCGGGCACAAGCGGATGTACCGCGTCATTGATTTCAAGCGCAATAAGCTCGGTATTGATGCAACAGTGGCGGCGATCGAATACGATCCCAATCGGGCGGCGCGCATCGCTCTTGTTCACTACAAAGATGGCGACAAGCGTTACATCCTCGCACCGGATGGTTTGAAGGTTGGTTCAATAATTACGTCCGGTCCAAGTTCAGAAGTGGTGGTAGGCAACGCCCTTCCGCTGGCGAACATTCCGGTGGGTACCTTTGTGCACAATGTGGAACTTCGTCCAGGCAAAGGCGGACAACTTGGTCGCAGTGCAGGTAACTCTCTTCAACTGACGGCAAAGGAAGGAGACTTCGCAACGTTGAAGCTTCCATCAGGAGAAGTGCGAAAGTTTATGGCCAGCTGCTACGCTACGGTGGGAGTTGTTGGAAACACGGACCATGAGAACATCAGTTACGGTAAAGCAGGCCGATCTCGTTGGCTTGGTATTCGTCCACAGACACGAGGAATGGCGATGAACCCTGTTGATCACCCAATGGGTGGTGGCGAGGGTCGCTCCAAGAGTGGTGGAGGTTGGCAACACCCGGAATCACCATGGGGTCAGTATGCCAAAGGATTGAAGACTCGCAAACGCAAAAACCTGTCGAACAAGTACATCGTGAAACGAAGAAAGTGAGTTAGTCAGAGTCCATGAGCCGTTCAATAAAAAAAGGTCCTTACATTGATCAGAAGCTCTCGAAGAAGATCGAGGCGCTGAACAAAGCAAACCAGAAAAAAGTGATCAAAACCTGGGCGCGGAGTTGCACCATCATTCCGGATTTTGTCGGCCATACGTTTGCGGTTCACAATGGAAACAAATTCATCCCGGTGTACGTCACCGAATCGATGGTGGGACATAAGCTCGGTGAGTTTGCCCCCACGCGGATGTTTCGCGGTCACCCGGGCGTTCGGTCGGAAAAGACAACATCGCCCGCATAACCAAGAGAACCTTAAAGCATGGAAGCAAGAGCTATAAACAGATATGTTGGATCGTCACCGCGAAAGATGCGCATCGTTGTGGATTTGATTCGCGGTAAGAGTGTAGAAGAGGCGCTGAACATCCTTCACTTCTTATCCAAGCACGCCGCGCGTCCAGCCGAGAAAGTGTTGCGCTCTGCAATTTCGAATCTGCAGAACAAAGATGAAGCAGGCCGTGTGGATGTGGGGACGATCTACGTGAAGGAAGTGTTTGTGGATGGGGGCCCGATGATGAAGCGGATCTCCCCAGCCCCGATGGGTCGTGCTTTTAGAATCCGTAAGCGCTCGAACCACATTACCATTGTTGTCGCTCAGCGCGAAGCAAAGAAAAAGGTGGAGTCACGCAAGACTGTTCCTGCAAAGGACAAAGAAGCTGTGCCGTCAGAAGCAATAGAAGCGAAGAAAGCTGCGGCAAAGCCTAAGGCTCGGAAGCCAAAACCGTCAAAAGCTAAATCAGCAACGTCGTAACTGCTGTTCATCGGAGGTCTATTGGGTCAAAAAACTCATCCACTCGGATTCCGACTCGGAATCACCAAAAGCTGGGACTCAAACTGGTTTGATGATAAGAGTTTTGCAGGCAAGCTTCAGGAAGATCTAGTTGTCCGCAACTACATCCGGAATCGGTTGAAGAAGGCGGGCATCTCGCGTATCCAAATTGATAGAACGCCAAAGCGCGCCGTCTTAACGATTCACACTTCACGCCCCGGCATCGTGATCGGGAAGAGTGGAAAAGAGATTGCCCAGTTAGAAGAGGAACTGAAGAAGATCACGTCCAAAGACGTGAAAATTCTCATTCACGAAATCAAACGCCCAGAATTGGATTCTCACCTCGTAGCAGAGAATATCGCCACGCAGCTCGAAGGACGCATTTCGTTCCGCCGTGCTATGAAGCAATCTATTACCGCCGCGATTCGAATGGGGGCGGAGGGAATTCGCATCAAGTGTGCCGGCCGTCTCGGCGGCGCCGAAATTGCGCGCACAGAACAATATAAAGATGGTCGCATCCCGCTTCAAACGCTCCGCGCAGATATTGACTATGCCACTGCCACCGCGAGAACGATCTATGGTGCTATCGGTGTGAAGGTGTGGATCTGCAAGGGTGAAGTGTTCGGCGGCATGCAAGGCCGGCCGTAAACTAGAAGGATGTTAAAAAAAACGTTCATAGCCACGAGCTTCAGCTCGTGGAAACGAATGCAAGAAACAAATGTGGGTTTTAACCCATAATCCTGCGCGATTTGGGGCTAAGGCCCAATGAGATTTCGTCAATCATGTCCACGACCTAAAGGTCGTAGCTGCCAAAAACAGTTTTTCAGCAACTTGCTAGAAGAGGATCAGGAGTATCGTTTCTCATGTTAATGCCGAAGAGAGTAAAGTTCAGAAAAACACAACGTGGTCGCATGAAAGGAAAGGCCACGCGCGGTGCGTACGTAGCATTCGGTGATTTTGGTTTGAAAGCCCTTGAGCCGGGCTGGATCACCCAACGACAGATTGAGGCGTCCCGTGTTGCGCTTACGCGCATGATGAAGCGCGAAGGGAAAGTTTGGATTCGCATTTTCCCCGATAAGCCTGTCACCAAGAAGCCGGCAGAAACACGTATGGGAAGCGGCAAAGGTATCCCCGAGTTCTGGGTGGCCGTTGTAAAGCCGGGTCTTATTCTCTTTGAACTTGGTGGAGTGCAAAAGGATGTGGCGAAGGAAGCGTTTCAACTTGCATCTCACAAGCTTCCCATCAGGACAAGGTTTGTAACGCGATTGGATTACGAAGGATAAAGCATGAAAGCACGTGAACTACGACAGCTTTCGGAAGCTGAGCTTCTGAAGAGAATTCAAGAAGAAGAACAAAGTCTGGCGAATTTCCAGTTTCAAAAAGTAATCAGTCAACTTGAAAACCCGATGAAGATTGGCCAGACAAAAAGAGAAATTGCCCGAATGCGCACTATCCTGATTGAGTATCAACTCTCGAAGAAGAGTGACAAGCCGGCAGTAACCGAACCAGCAAAGAGTAACGCATGAGCATGGAAACAGAACAGAATGTTGAGCGCGGTCGACGGAAAGTCCGTGTCGGCAAGGTCATCAGCAACAAGATGCAAAAGAGCATTGTGATTGCGGTCGAACGACGCATCCCACATCCACTTTTCAAAAAGTATTTCAACCGAACATCCACGTTCATGGCTCATGATGAAAAGCGGGAAGCCAAAATGGGAGATGTTGTGAAGATTATGGAGACTCGCCCAATGAGCAATCGAAAGCGTTGGCGCTTGATTGAAATAGTCAAGAAAGCAAAGTAACGGCCTAAGGCAAGGATTCGAACATGATCCAGGAAGAAACGAACTTAGTGGTTGCTGATAACTCGGGGGCGAAGAAGATTCGCTGTATCCGTGTACTCGGTGGCCACGACAAGCGCTACGCAACCGTCGGCGATTTGATCGTTGTGGCGGTGAAGGCGGCCATCCCCGGTGCGCCCGTGAAGAAGGGGGATGTCTCTCGCGCAGTGGTGGTGCGCACGAAGAAGGAAGTGAAACGAAAAGACGGCTCATTCATTCGTTTCGACGAGAACGCAGCCGTGTTGTTGAACCCGCAAGGAGAGCCACGCGGAACGCGTATCTTTGGTCCCGTGGCACGCGAGCTTCGCGAGAAGCAATACATGAAGATCGTCTCCCTTGCGCCAGAAGTTCTCTAAATCGAGAAAGCCAGCATGAACGTCCATAAAAACGATACTGTCGTTGTGATTTCGGGAAACGCGCTTGGTAAGCAAGGGAAGGTGTTGAAGGTTCTTCCCGAACGCAATCGAGTCATCATCGAAAATGTGAACATTATGAAGAGACACACTCGACCTTCGCAGAAAAATCCGCAAGGCGGCGTGGTCCAGAAGGAAGCTCCAATCCATTCGTCCAACGTGATGGTGATATGCCCGAAGTGCAGCAAACCGACACGTCAGGGTCAAGGGCATGTGATCGATCCAACCAGCGGCAAGCGAAAGACAATGCGTGTTTGCAAACAGTGTGGCGAAATGTTCTAAGTGTTGAAAATCCCCGCAGGGAGATTAAGTATGGCTAAAGAAAAAACAGCAAAAAAAGAGAAAGAAGCGAAGGGTGAAGCCCAAGAGAAAAGGGTTCACGAAAAAGGAGTTCCTCCGCGTCTGCTGGAGGCTTACAAGAAGGAATCGATCCCTTCGCTGATGAGGCGTTTCGCGTATAAGAGCGTGATGCAAGTTCCGAGGATTGAAAAGATCTCCATTAACATCGGAGTCGGGCAAGCTACGCAAGACCCGAAATTGTTGGATGTGGCAGTGAAGGAGTTAGAGACAGTAACAGGACAACGCCCGGCCATTACGCGGTCGAAGAAAGCAATCTCGAATTTCAAGTTGCGTGAAGATCTGCCGATCGGATGTCGCGTGACGCTTCGTCGGGCTCGCATGTATGAGTTCCTGGATCGTTTCATCAATATAGTGCTCCCACGTGTTCGTGACTTTCGCGGCGTGTCGGACAAGTCGTTCGATGGGCATGGCAACTACACACTTGGCATCAAAGAGCAGATCATCTTCCCTGAGATTGATGTTGACAAAGTGAGTCGCATTACTGGGATGGATATTACGTTTGTCACAACCGCAAAGACAGATCTCGAAGCCTACGAGTTGCTGAAATCGTTCGGGCTTCCGTTTGTGAAACGTGAAGAAGTTATTCAAACACCGGCCGCTCAATAAAGGAGAGATTGCTTGGCACGCTTAGCAATGATCGTAAAGGCAAAGAGGACGCCAAAATACAAAGTGCGGCAGCACAATCGGTGCGGCATTTGCGGTCGCGCACGTTCGTTCTACCGGAAGTTCGGCCTTTGCCGGCTCTGTTTCCGTCAGATGGCGCTCGATGGGAAGATCCCGGGCGTTCGAAAAGCAAGCTGGTAACTGATGTTACGCAGAATGGAAAAGAAGAACTGTCATTCCCGCGTGTTTTAGGCGGGAATCCATAAAATGGATGCCCGACTAAGGCATTCGGGCATGACATCCTTATTTTATGAGGCATAATTTTGGGCTTGCGTAACATCAGCTGGTAACAAGTTTATTCTAGGAGATTGAACTCGATGTCAATGACTGATCCCGTCGCGGATTTTCTAACGCGAATTCGAAACGCGACCAAAGCGAAGCACAAGCGCGTCGATATTCCCGCCACAAGGTTGAAGAAGGCAATGGCGGATATTTTGGTGAATCAGAAGTTTGTTTCCGGCTACACCGTTCTTGAAGACGGCAAGCAGGGAATAATCCGCGTCCAACTAAAATACAATAGTGGGAAACCCGTCATCACCGGTTTACGTCGCGTAAGTAAACCGGGAATCCGCCAATACCGCCGCAAGGAAGCACTACCGCGTGTTTTGGGCGGGCTTGGTGTTGCAATCATTTCCACTTCAAAAGGCGTTATGACAGACGCGCAAGCGCGCAAAGAAGGTGTCGGCGGCGAAGTCGTTGCCTTTGTTTGGTAACACATTCATTATTGAATTGAGGAGAGTCAAGTGTCACGGATTGGACGTAAACCGATTACAATTGCCAAAGGTGTCACCGTCACGAAAACAGACGGGTTAGTCACCGTGAAAGGTCCCAAAGGGGAACTCAACGCTAAAGTGCATCCAGCTATTGCGCTAGAAGTCAATGGTTCGGAACTGCTCTTGACGCGCCAAACGGATGAAAAGGGGCATAAAGCCTTGCACGGATTGTGGCGTGCTCTCCTTCAGAACATGATCATCGGGGTGACTGACGGATACGCAAAGAAACTTGAAATTGTCGGAGTTGGATACAGAGCCGAAATGAAAGGGAAGAAACTGCAGCTTCAACTCGGCTATTCACACTCGATCGTCTTCGGTCCTCCTGAAGGAATCAAGCTTGAAGCCCCGACGCAAACTAACGTCGTCATCAGCGGCATTGACAAGCATCTTGTTGGACTTGTTGCGTCGAAGATCCGGGGTTTGCGTCCACCGGAGCCGTACAAAGGGAAGGGTATCAAATACGAAGGAGAGTACATCCGTCGTAAAGCCGGCAAAGCTGCTGCGACAGGCGCGAAGTAAGCAACTGGAGTCACAAGAAGGAACGCTGCTATGATAATCAAGAATACACTTGAACGGCGACTGAAGAAGAAAGCCCGAATCCGGAAAAAGGTCAGTGGGACATTGGAGCGCCCCCGCTTCACCGTGTATCGGAGTCTGAAGCATGTCTATGCACAGATCATTGATGATACGACTGGAAGGACTCTCATCTCTACATCCACACTTTCGAAAGGTCTGCGCGAACAGGCCAAGTCCGTAAAAAAGCCGATGGAAGTGTGCAAAATCGTTGGCGCTGACGCTGCGAAAAAGGCGCTTGAGAAGAACATCAAAGAAGTGATATTTGACCGGAACGGCTATCTCTACCACGGTCGCGTCAAGGCCGTCGCTGATGGTGCTCGCGAAGCCGGACTGAAGTTCTAACAGCTTTTCGAACGAACGGGAACTTATGAGAAAAATCAAAACCGCTGAACTAGAGCTAAAAGATCGTCTCGTCCACATCAACCGTGTTGCCAAGGTTGTAAAAGGTGGACGCCGTTTCAGTTTCAACGCCATCGTTGTTGTCGGAGACGGAAAAGGCCACGTCGGGGCTGGACTCGGCAAGGCGAATGAGGTTGCCGACGCAATCGCTAAGGGTATTGATGACGCAAAAAAGAACCTCGTGAAAGTGCCCATTGTCAAAGGAACCATTCCGCATGAGGTCATCGGCAAGTTTGGAGCGGGAAAGGTGTTGCTCAAACCTGCGTCTCCCGGAACTGGTCTCATTGCCGGTGGCGGTGTCCGCGCTGTTCTCGAATTGGCAGGAGTGAGAGACGTATTGACAAAGCAAATGGGCTCTTCGAATCCGCACAACGTGGTCAAAGCGACGCTGAAGGCGCTACTCAGTTTGTCGGATGTAAAGACGGTAGCCGCCCGACGCGGGATGACATTGCGGGAACTCTTTCAGCAACCATAACCGAATCGATCAAACCATGGCAGACGAAAAGAAAATCAAAATCACCCAAATGAAGAGTATCATCGACGAGTTGGAAGCGCATAAGCGCACTATCATAGCGCTTGGGTTGGGTCGCCCACGCTACAGCGTCATCAAGAAAGATACGCCCCAAATTCGTGGAATGATCAATCGTGTACGCCATATGGTAAAAGTGGAAGAAGCGGCGTAACGCGCACGAGCTTTTGAATCGAAAATAGAGAGTGGAAGGCATATGGCAAAAAATATTCTCAGCAACCTAACGCCGGCACAAGGATCACGAAGGAAAGTGAAGCGCATTGGCCGCGGTCAGGGATCAGGGCATGGCGGGACTGCAACAAAGGGGCACAAGGGTGCGCGATCCCGTTCCGGTCACAAGTTCAAGATGTGGTTTGAGGGGGGGCAAATGCCCCTCTCGCGCCGCGTTCCGAAGTTCGGTTTTCACAGCCGTAACAGGGAAGAAATGCAGATAGTGAATGTCGTGACCCTCGATCGACTTGTGACGGCAAAGAAGATTGAAGGAGGAAGCATCACCCCGGCAACGCTCTATGGTGCAGGAGCGGTCTCAAAAAAGAACGTACCCGTGAAAGTTCTTGGGAACGGAGAACTCAAGAGTAAAGTGGATGTCAGCGCACACGCCTTCAGCGGCTCCGCCAAGCAGAAGATCGAAGCGGCGGGCGGTAAGGTCACCGTGCTAACGAGAACCGAATCCAAAGCATGAGCAGACTGACCGATACCTTTACCAACATCTTCAAGATTAAGGAATTAAGGGAGCGGCTTCTCTTTACTGCGGCTCTTCTTATTGTTGTCCGGATCGGGTCGCACATTACGTTGCCTGGAGTTGACGCGAGTCTCTTAGCAGACACGATTCGTCGCTCTTCGGAAGGGACGATCTTTGGTCTCTACGATCTCTTCGTTGGTGGTGCGTTCAGTAACGCCGCGGTGTTCGCGCTGGGCATCATGCCGTACATTAGCTCGTCTATTGTGATTCAGTTGATGGGAGCGGTTGTTCCCTATTTTCAGAAACTCCAAAAAGAGGGTGAGGACGGGCGAAAGAAAATCACGCAATACACACGCTATGGAACAGTGTTCATTTCAATTCTCCAAGCTACGGGTGTGTATGTGAAGCTGATCAACACGAGCACGCCAAATGGTCCCATCGTGCCGGATCCGGGTTTCTTGTTCGCGCTGACTTCGATCATCACGTTGACAGCGGGGACAATCTTTGTGATGTGGTTGGGTGAACAGATCACGGAACGTGGTATCGGCAACGGGATCTCCCTCATCATCTTTATCGGTATCATCGCAGGGTTTCCACATTCGGTGCTGGATGAGTTTCAGCTAGTGCAATCCGGTGCGCGGAGTTTCATCGCCGAAATTGTCATCTTCATCATGATGGGCTTTATCGTCGCGGGGGTTGTGTTAGTCACGCAGGGAACTCGACGCATCCCTGTACAATATGCTAAGAGGGTGGTTGGTCGCAAGGTCTATGGTGGCGTTACTCAATACATTCCATTGCGCGTGAACACGGCCGGTGTCATGCCCATCATCTTTGCACAAGCGATCATGTTCATTCCGCAGATTGTGTTCTCGTTCTTCCCGGAGAGTGAGTTCGTTCAGGAACTCTCCAGCGAGTGGTTCAGCTACGACTCGTGGACATACTCCATTTTCTATGGCTTGATGATCGTGTTCTTCACATACTTCTATACTGCCATTGCGTTCAATCCGAAAGATGTGGCAGATTCGATGAAGCGACAGGGCGGATTTATTCCGGGTATTCGACCGGGATCTCACACGGCAGAGTTTGTTGATAATATCCTGACGAAGATAACGCTGCCGGGTTCGATCTTCCTGGCGTTCGTGGCGATTCTTCCGACGATAATGATCAAGGCTGGAATCACCCCCAACTTCGCGTCGTTCTTTGGCGGCACAAGTTTGTTGATCATCGTTGGAGTTGCGCTGGATACACTCCAGCAAGTTGAATCTCATCTTCTGATGCGTCACTATGATGGCTTCATGAAGAGCGGCAGGTTGCGCAGTAGGCGCGGGTAGTTTGCTCTCATGGTGCACATTAAGTCGCGGCGTGATATCGAGCTCATTCGGGAAAGTTGCAAGCTCGTTGCGGAAGTTTTGAGGCTCATAGGGGGGTATGCAAAGCCGGGCGTCACGACACAAGAGCTTGATACACTGGCCGAAGATTACATCCGTTCTATGGGCGGAGAGCCCGCGTTCAAAGGGTACGGGCAGGCGAAGCAAAATCCGTTTCCCAGCACATTGTGCACATCGATTGACGAGCAAGTCGTGCACGGAATTCCTGGCAAACGAGCGCTCAAGGATGGAGAGATTCTCTCCATCGATGTTGGAGTGAAGAAAGACGGATATTACGGCGATGGCGCAGCGTCGTTTGCCATCGGTGATCTTAAGGATGAAAAACAACGCCTCCTGAGGGTCACCGAAGAAGCGCTCTATCGAGGAATTGACGAGGCGAAAGTGGGAAACCGGGTTCACGACATCTCGCACGCGATACAAGAGTATGTCGAGTCACACGGGTTCTCGGTTGTGCGTGATCTCGTTGGGCATGGTGTTGGTAAGAAGTTGCATGAAGAGCCTGCTGTTCCGAACTACGGAAAGCAGGGAACAGGGATGCGATTGAAAGACGGAATGACGCTTGCCATCGAACCAATGGTCAACTACGGAACGTGGCGTGTGCGTGTTGCGCAAGACGGGTGGACGATCGTTACCGAAGATGAGCAACCGTCCGCGCACTTCGAGCACACCGTGGCAATTGTGGACGGCAAGGCACAGATTCTGACACAATAGTTCGGGAGCGAATGGCTAAGCAAGGCCCAATCAAACTGGATGGAGTAATCACCGACACGCTGCCCAACGCAACGTTCAAAGTGAAACTCGATAACAGCGTCGAAATACTCGCCCACATTTCGGGAAAAATGCGGATGCACTTTATTAAGATCTTGGTCGGAGATCGGGTGACAGTAGAAATGTCGCCCTACGACCTTACGAAAGGTCGCATCACCTACCGTTATAAGTGAGCGAGACAAGGAAGAACAAGAGGGAATCATGAAAGTTCGATCATCGGTAAAGAAGATATGTGACAAGTGCAAGATCATCCGTCGCAAGGGCGTGGTGAGGGTCATTTGCAGCAATCCGAAACACAAGCAGCGGCAAGGATAGTATCAAATCAAAGTTAAAAATGAAAAGTTAAAAATGAACAAACCAAATTTTTCATCTTACCTTTTTGATTTTTCATTTGAGCGACGAAAGGAGCGATTGTGGCGCGTATAGCTGGAGTTGATTTACCAAAGAACAAGCGTGTTGAGATCGGCCTGACATATATCTTTGGTATTGGTCGCTCGACGTCACGCGTGATCCTTCAAAAAGCGAACGTGAATCTGGACAAACGAGTCGCAGAGCTGAACGACGAAGAAGTGGCGGCGATCCGATCAGTCATTCAGTCCGACCTGAAGGTTGAAGGTGCGCTTCGCAGTGAAGTCCAAATGCACATCAAACGATTGATGGATATCGGCTCCTACCGCGGTCTGCGCCACCGAAAAGGTTTGCCGGCTCGTGGACAGCGAACACGCACAAACGCACGAACGCGCAAGGGAAAGAGGAAGACCGTCGCCGGCAAGAAGAAGGCGCTCGAGAAGAAGTAACGAGGATTTCGAACTGAACAAGGAGATGCACAGTGGCTAAACCCGTAGCAGCGCCGGTTACCAAGAAGAAAAAGAAAATACACGTTGATACGAATGGGAAGGCGTTTGTGAAAGCGACCTTCAACAACGTTATCGTGACCTTGACTGATTTATACGGCAATGTAATTGCATGGTCGTCAGCGGGAAAGAACGGATTCAAGGGATCACGGAAGAACACGCCTTACGCAGCGCAGGTG
The DNA here is from genome assembly GCA_031420835.1 of Ignavibacteriales bacterium. Lineage (GTDB taxonomy): Bacteria > Bacteroidota > Ignavibacteria > UBA10030 > UBA10030 > JANONN01. The sequence goes on from JANONN010000129.1 coordinate 24,296, forward strand.
TCGGCAGAAGCCGCAGCGCGTGAAGCGTACGCCCTTGGATTGCGTCGTGTCGAAGTCTTCATCAAAGGTCCGGGTGCGGGTCGTGAAGCCGCCGTGCGATCATTGCAAACGGTTGGTCTGGAGGTCACGATGATCCGTGATATCACGCCCATCCCACATAACGGTTGTCGCCCACCGAAGCGGCGAAGAGTATAAATCTATTGCCGATTGTCGATTGCCAATTGTCGGTTGAATGCTCGCCGCTCAAATCGACAGTCGAAAATCGGACATCGAAAATCTACACAGGAGAATTATGGCAAGATACATAGACGCCAGTTGTAGGCTGTGCCGCCGCGAGAGGCAGAAGTTGTTTCTGAAAGGCACAAAATGCTACACGGATAAATGTCCCATTGAGCGACGGAACTATCCCCCGGGCCAACACGGGCAGAATCGACGACAGAAGATTTCTGTGTATGGCGTTCAATTGCGGGAGAAGCAGAAAGTCCGACGCAGCTATGGTCTTGCTGAGGCGCAATTCCGGAATTACTTTCAACGAGCGTTGAAGCAGACCGGTCGTACCGGCGAGCTACTTGTGAAGACACTGGAACGTCGGCTCGACAACGTGGTGTACCGGATGGGGTTCGCCCCGTCACGGAAGTCGGGTCGGCAACTTATCTTGCATCGTCATTTCACCGTCAACAACACTGTGGTGGACATCCCGTCGTACCTTGTCAATCCGGGTGATGTGATTCAGGTGCGCGATAAGAGCAAGAAACTTCAGTTGATCCATGACGCTATGAAGCGCATGAAGGACACGGCGATGTTGTCATGGTTAAGCTTGGATAAGGCGACGATGAGCGGGACGTTCCTGCAAATTCCGGAACGCGCCGATATTCCATTGAATGCCAACGAGCAGCTGATCGTCGAGTTGTATTCGAAGTGATCGTGGTGGAATGATTTTGAGCCTTCGGGCTTTCAACAATTTTGGAAAGAGAGCGTATGAGTAATACACAACTTGAAATGCCGGAAAGAATCGAACTTGAAGAGTCGTCTCACACTCCAACCTTCGGACGATTCACCATTCAACCTCTTGAGAAGGGATTTGGCGTAACGCTGGGGAATTCGTTCCGCCGCGTTCTCCTTTCTTCCTTGCCCGGAACGGCGATTACCGCCATTCGTGTCGAAAGAATTCATCATGAGTTCTCAACGATCAAAGGGGTGGTTGAAGACGTTGCGGATGTGATCCTCAATCTCAAGCAAG
>JANONN010000130.1:0-2667 GCA_031420835.1 Ignavibacteriales bacterium
AGTTTGCTCGCCTAGTCCGCGAATTGAAGCCCGACATCGTTAGTATGGAAAATGTGCCGGAGCTCCAGCGGCATTCTATTTTCGCCGACTTCCTTGCTACGCTTGCCGACGAAGGATTTCATTTCGACGAAGACGAGGAAAAGCGTGTTGTCTACTGCCCCGATTATGGCATCCCTCAACATCGCCGCCGCCTTGTGCTCGTGGCATCAAGACTTGGCCCCATTGAGCTCATACCGCCCACGCATAAGCCGGGCAGCTATCGTTGCGTGAAGGATGTTTTGAGTGAATTGCCTCCTCTCGCCGCCGGTGAAACCTTCGCAGCAGATCCACTGCATTGCAGCAGCGGACTATCGCCGTTGAATCTCCGACGCATCCGCAGATCGAAACCCGGAGGTACCTGGCGAGACTGGCCGAAGGAATTGATTGCCGAATGTCATCGTGCCAAATCCGGCAAGACCTACCCCAGTGTCTATGGCCGAATGGAATGGGACAAACCCTCACCTACCATCACGACACAGTTCTTCGGTTTCGGCAACGGACGCTTCGGTCACCCTGAGCAACACAGGGCTCTCTCTCTACGCGAGGGCGCGATTCTCCAGTCCTTCCCTCCCACCTACCAATTCGTGCAACCTGACGATGAATATTGCTTCAAGACGATTGGCCGGATGATTGGCAACGCCGTGCCCGTCAGACTTGGTGAGATTGTCGGGAGAACTATCAAGCTCCATTTGAGGCGGCATGGAGAATAGCAAGAAATTTACATTTGAGATCTCCTTAAGCATTCTGGACCATTTGGGGAGACACCTTTACCGCAGCTTTGCAACCGTCCTGGGAGAAGCAATTTCTAACGCTTGGGACGCTGATGCGCGCAACGTGTGGATTTACCTCGACTCGAACAAGAAAGGGTTCTGGATTAAGGACGACGGGAGCGGCATGACGGCTGACGACTTCCAAGACAAGTTCCTGAAGATTGGGTATTCCAAGAGGAAAGGTGGGGAAAACCGATCCAAGAAGGGCAGGCCATTTATTGGGAGGAAGGGCATTGGGAAGCTCGCTCTGCTATCTTGCGCGGACCGAATCAGCGTCATCTCGAAAATGAAGGGCGGCGACTATATCGGTGGTGCAATCCACAATCCGACGCTGGATAAAGCGATAACCGACGACCTGACTCCGGAGGAATATCCCTTGGCTCAAGTGGACATGGCGGCATTCACCAAATATACGGCCGGACACAAACAAGGGACGATAATACGATTTGAACACCTCAAGGATGGTGTCAAGCGCAGCTTCGACTTCTTGAGCAAGATAATTGCGCTCTACTTCCGATTTTCACTGCTCGACAAGTCTTTCAAAATATTTTTAAACGATGAACAAATCACGCATAAGAACCTGAGCAGCCTTGCGGAGAAAACGGAATTTCTCTGGAAGATCGGTAATTACAAAGACCCTTATGTCGAAGCTTTGAGGAAGGCATTCTCCAAAGAGCCAAAGAAGCACGAGACAAAGAGCATCGGGTTGGCAGGTGTCGCTGGTTTTATCGCATCGGTAGAACTGCCAAGCCAATTGAAAATCATGACCACCGATGAACGCGTGGGCGTTGATCTATTCGTGAATGGACGCTTACGCGAGAGGGATATCCTGAAGCACATTCCCACGGCAAGAATCGTGGAGAACTATTTGTATGGGCAAATCCATTTCGATGCACTTGACGACGAGACAGATCGTTTCACGAGCAGTCGTGAGGGGATCGTCGCGGATGACCCTAAATATCAGAGATTTCTTGAGCGGTTTCGGAGGACGCTTCTGACAATTGTCGAAGACTGGGACGAATGGCGCAGAAAGCATCGAAAAGATGGTGACATCGAGAACGAAAGTATCTCGAAAACGGAAAGAGCGTCCGTCGGCTTGTATAACGCGGTTGCGAAAGATTACGAACCTCCGAAAGGTTCGAAGACGGCAGACCAAGTGGACGAATGGGTTAATGAACTGAGTTCAGACGCGGCATTCAATTTTGAATCGTACGCCCAATGCTTCATCTCCGAGAATCTCGTCCGCAAGTACATCAAAAAGAAGCGCATTCTATTGTCCAGCGAAGCTCAGGCGGAAGCGACGAGATGGAAGAGTACGGAAACAGACAACAAGAACAAAGGCAACATCAGCATTGAAATTCGGAGAGTCGGGGGCGATCTTAGCTACTTGTCAATGGACGGCTTAGCCAATCTTGTGGATAAGCGAGACAAGATTAAGGAGGCCTGCCTTGCCAGAGACGCCGCTGAGTTCAAGCCGATTCGAGATGCAGTTGCACATACGGCGTTACTGACCGACGAAGCTAAGACAAAACTGACGACAGTCCGCGAGAACATTAAGGCACGAGTGAAAAAACTCCTGTCATCAGGAGAGTAGGAACTATCGCGTCGGTTCGGCGGATTCTACGGCAGAGATTTGCAATGCCTGACCATATGACTCCAGAGCAGCGATCGCGCGCGATGAAGCTCGTGAAGCTAAGGAATGGTTCAATAGAGAGAATCGTCCACCAGGAATTGAAAGCTCGAAGGTTGAAGTTCCAACGGCATGTCCGTTCGCTACCAGGAAGTCCAGACATCGTTTTCTCTGGCAGTAAGGTCGCGGTCTTTGTCGATGGCGATTTCTGGCATGGCTGGCGACTCC
>JANONN010000131.1:0-3113 GCA_031420835.1 Ignavibacteriales bacterium
GAAAAAACTCCAGTCTCTTGGCGCCGATATATCGCGAGTAAGCGGGGAAGAATTCTGATCACGATCTGATGTTACGCATGGTGGATATGATGCCTCAAAAAAAAGGATGTCATGCCCGAATGTTTTTACCCCGTGAGATAATTGTTCAAACGTCATGATCTCTCGTTTTCATTCGGCTATCTCACGGGGTGAATCGGGCATCTCTTAAATAGATTCCCGCTTATAACGTGCGGGAATGACAGTTGTTTTTTCGTTTTGCGTAACATCAATCACCACGAAGGATCCCCGTCTACCGCCGCAATGAACCGACTTCTCTCCTCACGTTCGTTCCGCATATCTCTTTCTGTCCTCATCGTTTTTTCGCTCGTCTGCACCCAAATCCCGTTGTTGAATTATCTCGGTTTTGAATTCTCGGTCTTTATGGGGATTGTGGGTTCGTTCGTAGCGGGACTTCTCACCATCACCATCGCTTCCCGAGATCGTGAAAGGCAAGCGACCGAGATGCTTCGCCAAGGCGCGATATTGTCGTTCCTCCTGTTGGTTCCGCCGCTGGTTATCATCAGTGCAAATGCGATCCTTGTGAAGAATTGTTCGTTTGCGATGGGACTGATGTTCTACGTGCTCATTCCCGTTCCTTCTGTTCTCTTCTCTGTTGCCCTTGCCGCCCTTATTGTTGTGCTCACTCCTCGATGGCGCAAGACCTTGTTTGTCTCGAGCTTTGTGGTGATCCTTCTCCATATCGCCTATGTGACATTTACAGATGTTCAGATCTTCGCGTTCAATCCTTTGGTCGGATATTTCCCCGGCGTCACCTACGACGAGACTCTGAATATCGAATTGCGTCTTGTGATCTCCAGAATCGCTACGCTCGCATCGGCGGGTTTGTTGGCACTTTTGGCGACGATCCTCCACGACAAAAAAACAAAATCCCCGCAGAAGGTGTCGTTTCCATCGTCATGGAAAGCAGTTGTCGTGTTCCTTTCAATTATTGTTGTATGGACGTTCGTTTTCAGTAATCAACTTGGGCTTTCCTCGTCGGCGCGCTTTGTGCAAAGCCAATTGGGCGGAATCATTGAATCGGACCACTTTGTCATCATCTATCCCAAAGAGCAGGTTGAGCAGAAAGATGCGGAGCGACTTGCGCAGGTTCATGAGTTCTATTTCGACAAGCTTGCCCGTGAGTTGCGAGTCATTCCCCGAAGAAAGATCCAATCCTTCCTTTATGCTTCTGCGGAACAGAAGGCTCGGTTGATTGGCGCCGGCAGAACGAACATCGCCAAACCGTGGCTCTGGCAAATCCATATGAATCTCGAAGATGTTGAACGGTCTTTGAAGCATGAACTCGTTCATGTGCTTGCCGCCGATTTCGGTTTCCCCATTTTGCGGATCGGGTTGAACTCCGGATTGATCGAAGGGCTTGCCGTCGCCGTCGAACGAGTGGAGTACGATGAATCCATTCACCGTCTCGCTTCGATGGTATACGGGATTGGTATGGATCCGGATATTCAGAGCCTCTTTTCTGTCACCGGCTTCATGAAAGCACATCCCGGAGTGAGCTACACGTTGGCAGGCTCTTTCTGCCGGTTCTTGATTGATCGCTACGGCCTCCGACGGTTCAAACGGTTGTATCGTTCAGCTGATTTCAAAACATACTATGGCAAAGAGCTTCCGCAACTTGTTGAGGAGTGGCAGCGGTTTCTCAACGGTTACCGGTTCACTCAGGATCATCTGCGAAAGGCCACCTATTTGTTCAAGCGTCCTTCCATCTTCGCGAAGGAGTGCGCACGTGTCATTGCTTCCATGAACAGCTCTACCGCAAAAATGTTGGAGCAAAAAGAATATGCAGCAGCGCTTCAGTCAACTTCGGCCTCGCTTCAGCGGAGTGTGAGCACGGAAGCGATCGTTCAAGAAGGGCAAGCGTTATATCGCCTGCAACGCTATGATGAGGTGCTTGAGTTGACAGAAGGGAGGCTGAGGGATACGGCCATTGCGCACTCGCTTTTTTGGCTGAATCTCCTTCGTGGCGACGCGTTCCTTGCCTTGGGGAACATCGCCGATGCAAAGGAGAGCTATCAGCTAGTTCTTGACACTCACGTCAATCTCGCATTTGATGAAGCGTCCGCTCTCCGGTTGGAGCTTATCAACAATCCAGACCATCTGAGCGATGTGTTCCCTTTGCTGGTTGGATCTGGTGATGACTCAACCCGACTCGAAACTCTCCACACTTTCAGTCGACGTGAACCAGAGAATTCCCTTCTGCGATATTTGCTGGGGCGTGAACTCTTAGGCAAGAAGGAATATGAGCAGGCCTTGGAAGAATTGCTTGCTGGAGGAACGTTCACAATTGAACTATTGGAGCACGTCAGGCAGCGTCGCATTGCGAGAGCGTTCTTTCAACAAGGGAGATATCAAAAAGCGAAAATGCATTTCTGGCAATCGCTCAACTTTACAACGAACGAAGCACATGCATTTCAGATCCAGGAGTGGCTGGAGCGATGTGATTGGTTTGAGCGACAGCCGGGGGAGTAGTAAAAGTCCGACATCTTTCCGCGCCCACTCCCCGAGATGTCGGACTTTTGGCGCAGGGCCTTAGATTGAAGAGTCAAAGCAATCAAGTTTCATTGCTTTTCCCTAATTTTTTGGCTTAATTGATTCGTATTTCGACACTCAGCAACACCTTACCACTCCGGAGCTTCCATGAAAACGACCATTACTGATGTTTGGGCGCGAGAGATTCTTGACTCGCGCGGCAATCCCACCGTTGAAGTTGAAGTGGAATTAGAAGATGGAACCGTTGGACGCGCGGCGGTTCCGAGCGGCGCCTCCACCGGTGAGCATGAGGCCGTTGAGTTGCGTGATGGCGACGCAAATCGTTACAAGGGGAAAGGTGTCCAGAAGGCGGTGGACTCGATCGAGGAGACAATCGCTCCAGCGCTCGAAGGGCTGTTTGCGTCCAACCAGATCCACATCGACCGGACGATGATCGAGATTGACGGCACTCCCAACAAGGGAAACCTGGGCGCCAATGCGATACTCGCGGTCTCGATGGCGGTAGCGCGCGCGGCGGCCGAGGATGTTGGACTGCCACTGTATCGTTATCTCGGCGGCCCGAT
>JANONN010000132.1:0-1848 GCA_031420835.1 Ignavibacteriales bacterium
CGGGCTCAAGAACCGTCACCCGAACGGGAGATGGGATGATCGTTTCTGCGCTTACTACTTTATTTAATGCAGATATCTGTATCCAGTACCTTTGATTAGGTTGAAGCGTTAGACTGTCTTGCTCGCTTAATTTGTATGTGCCGTGGTTAAACCTTCGCGGACGCTCATTTGGAATCTCAGAAGTGTCTTCTTGTAAGACGAATGATTTAGAACTTTCATAGAAAATAACTTGGGCATCCGAAATCGGCATGTCAACATTGTTAAAGTTCTGAGAAGCTTCTTTCAGCGAGACGGTTCTGCGAAGAAATATTTTGTCAAGGCGCTGACCTCCTATGAGATAACCTTCAACGACAACCTGAGGATCGGAGGAAGGCGGATCAATGACATCACAACTCTGTAGGACCACCAACATCAAAGCTACAAGAAAGAAACAAATTTTTGAATTCTTCATAATACTCTTCGTGAAAATGAATTCTAAGCTGGGTGAATTCAAAAACTAACGTTTTGAATTCACCCACCTTTATGTTGTTGGAGTCTAAAAAGTCTGCTTTTTGACGCGGATGGTAAAATCACCTAAGTTAATGAGCACAGATTGGCCTTCTATCATGTTGGAAGCAGTGAAATTGGCAAAGTGGCTGGTTTGCCAAACGTCATCGGGGTCAAAAAATAGGCGCACGCCAGAACCCTTATCAAACTTTCTGTTAGTATTCGAATAATAACCATCTGTATCTCTGCGATATTCCCAGTACATTATAAGCTCTAATGGCCCGTCCCCATGGAAATCGTGATAAGTCTGTTCATCATCGTCCTCTATACCGACTATGGATACGGGGTAGCTATCGCTCAGAGGCCAAAGAGCTATATCGAGGCCTCCAAAGTTGTCTCCAGCGTTATTGAGATTAGGAAACCATACAGATCTTCCAGCAGCATCAATTCTCTGATCACCGCTGAAAATCAGGCCCGTGCGTGGCTTCACATTACCACCAGGAATAGTCGGAGTACCGGAATCCTCGCGAACATATATCTCGCACTCATCATCACCGACATCCATGTCATATTTGAGCTCAATATACCCCAATACCAACCATGGTTTCGGCGTATATGTCCCTCCCCCTCCACCACCTCCACCGCCGCCACCACCGCAATCATCGCAGGGTAAAGCAAGGGCAGAGATGTCGTTGATCCCGTGTTCTTTGTATATCTTCGATTTTCCTATGAGATCCGCAAGAATAGCTTTTGATTCAGCTGAGTCGATGACCTGTTGAATATCTATAAAGATGAGATGAAACGGCAGCTTCGTCTGGGCAGTTAATCCTTCGATCTGCTTCTCCTCCAACTCTCCATCTTGACGGTCGCTTGTCTTGTAGGCAAGCAAGGCTTCATTCGACCGGTAGAATCGATCGGGGTCAAGCGCAAAATATACTGGGCTTGATTCGTCGCTCGCCGTCGAGCCGTTGAAACGAGATAGTTCCACTTTATACATCTTACCTGTTTCTTGAAGAACTATTTGTGGATTCCAATTGACAAAAGGAGATATTCTATTGATATCTACTGGTCCCTGTTTAACCTTGGGAAGCAACTCTTCAATCACCAATTGTGGATTTCTTGCGAGAGTTTTAGTAATCGACGTCAGATAACTTTTCAACTCCGATTTTTTCATAAGCTGCATGCCCGACTTCCCTATTTGTCCACTCAGGGACTCAATGTCAGCTTCATTTTTGGAACTTGGCCCTTGAGTTGCCTCACATCCAACAATGCTGATAGCTGCAACAAACACGAAATAGGGTAATGCTATGAGCCGAAGTCTGCTCGGCCAAGAGCGTTCAGCTTTTGTTTGTTTGTTTGTTT
>JANONN010000133.1:0-1933 GCA_031420835.1 Ignavibacteriales bacterium
GAGCAGAATCAGAAAGGTCTCAAAGAAGCAAAGCAACGTGGAGATGACGCGATGCCATTCATTGTTCGGCATCAAGAACTCCTAAAGCAGATTCGAGAAGTTGAACAGGAAGCCAACACATCACCCGCCTTCGGCGGGGAGTGAATCTGATGATTGACGGCAAACAACAAAATCGGGAGCCACGAAAAACACCACTGATGATTCACATCGTTCCGGGGAAGTGTGATTTCTGCGGATGCTGCGTCGGCGTTTGTCCCGAAGATGCGATTGAGTTGATGGAAGCAAAGATCTCGATCATAGACGAACGATGCACGAACTGCCGCAAATGCGTGTGGGCTTGCCCGTGGGAAGTGATTGAGTTCCATCGCGATGGTGTGGCGCATTTGCCAAAGGACGTGGCGATTCCAATCCAATAGGCATGTTATGAAGCGAAACAAGGTATCTCCCAAAACTGCGAAGTCAAGCGCGAGAAAAAGGAAATCTCCGAAGATGAAACTCCCGATTCACGCTGATGTTGTAAAAGAGTCAATGGCTGATTATGGAACGAGCGTTGGGCGGCGGCTTGATTTCCCGGTGTTTCTTGAACCCGACGTAACGGGCGGCTACACTGTTACATGTCCCAGCATCCCAGGGTGTCACTCTCAGGGAGACACCGTGGAAGAAGCGCTCGCGAACATTAAAGAGGCTATTGAGCTCAGCATTGAAGATATAATTGCTCATCATGAACCGGTTCCGAATCCATCCAAGGGTCTGGTGAGATCAGTTGCCGTCAAAGTATGAGCAAACTTCCTGTCGTATCGGGACAGAATGCGGTGAAGGCGTTTTGCAAGATTGGGTATGTTGTTGTGAGGCAAAAAGGGAGTCATGTTCGATTACGTTCTTACAACAATCCCCAGCGCCATCCCCTGACTATTCCGAGTCACAAGACACTTAAGCCGGGTCTGCTGCGGAGCCTAATCAAAGATGCTGGAATTTCGGTAGAAGAATTTGTTGAACTATTAGGATGAAAGACTCGTACGATGTCATTGTTGTTGGCGCTGGCCCCGCCGGCTCCACGGCGGCGCGTTATGCCGCTGCTGGTGGCGCTTCCGTTCTGATGTTGGAAAAAGACCGCGATGTCGGTTACCCGGTGCGATGCGGCGAGGCGGTCAGTCATGACGGAGTGATTCAGTTTATTGAGCCGGATCCAAAGTGGATCGGCTCAACCGTTACAAAATTCCGTCTTGTCGCGCCCAACGGAAAGGAAGTGATTCCACGGCTCGATGGCGTTGGCTACGTTCTCGAGCGTCGAATCTTTGACTACGAGGTAGCAAAACTCGCCGCCAAAGAAGGCGCTGAAATAATGACGAAGGCATATGTGTACGACTTGATCAAGACAAATGGAAAGACCGAGGGAGTAAAGGCTTTGATCAAGGATGAGAAAGTGGAAATTCGCTCGAAGGTTGTGATTGCCGCTGATGGTGTTGAAAGCCGCGTAGGCAAATGGGCTGGCATAGATACGACATGCCACATTCGAGATATGGAAAGCTGCGCCCAGATGACAATTGCGGGCATCAATGTTGATGAAGACATTCTCGATTTCTATTTTGGCGATGATGTTGCACCGGGTGGGTATCTTTGGATCTTCCCAAAAGGAAAGAATACCGCCAATGTTGGCTTGGGCGTGAGTGTTGAATCAGCCAAGAAGAAAGCTGCTATCCGTTACCTTGAGGAGTTCGTGGAACGGAGGTTTCCGAATGCCGCCATTCTAACTCATATCGCCGGCGGAGTCCCGTGCGCGAAGACGTGTGACACGATCGTCAAGAACAATGTTATGCTGGTTGGCGATGCGGCCCACCAAGTCAATCCTGTCTCAGGTGGCGGTATCATCAGCGGGATGATTGGCGGGATGATCGCAGGTCAGGTTGCAGCCGAAGCCATCAAACAAAGCGAC
>JANONN010000134.1:0-2298 GCA_031420835.1 Ignavibacteriales bacterium
CTGTTCTCAAACGCCGTGCCAGACTGGACAGTGGCAGCATCGCTTTTCCTTTGTACGAGAGCTGTCCTAAACAATTTAGAGGTGGTGTAGGATCTCTTAATTTTTTTGCTTGTTTGGGCACTTTGTTTACTTTCTGCAAAGTAGCCCACTTTGTACGAATGATGAAGTAATTCTTTCTATGGCAAGAACTTCGAAACGCATCATTCCTTGTTTATTATTCGATATTCATAAAATGGATTTTAGACGTGCCTTTACAGCTTCCTTCTAGTCCATGATCTTTCTCAGAAAGGCGGGCTTGTCCGGATCCGCCTTGTCAATCTTCTCCCTCTCTCCTGCTATCTCGCGCAAGGGGTTGAAAGGAAGCTCGATCCCTCTCCGCATGAATGCCGGCTCATTCAACCTCTCCAAATCAGCAGGACCGGTCGGGATCCGATCTACAGCACGCGGCACCATACGAGCAGGGCGCTGCGAAGCGGTCCTCTTGTTGAATCCGGTGGCAATGACCGTCACCATCATCTCATCGGTGAGATTCTCATCGATCACAGTACCAAGGATCACGTTTGCTTCCTCGCCGGCGGCTTCGTGGATGATTTTTATCGCTTCATCCACTTCAAAGAGCGACATATTCTTACCACCCGTGACATTGACAAGAATTCCCTGAGCGCCTGCAATGGATACTCCGTCGAGCAACGGACTTGAGATCGCAGCGTTCGCAGCTTCTACCGCGCGGTTGTCTCCCGTCGCCACACCGGTTCCCATTAGAGCGTCGCCCATTTCGCGCATGATGGTGCGGACATCTGCAAAGTCAACGTTAATAAGCCCGGGAATAGTGATCACTTCCGAAATGCCGCGGGTTGCGTTATGGAGAACCTGATTGCACAACTCTAACGCTTCCAGAAGCGGTGTTCGGCGGTCAATGATCTCAAGCAGTTTTTGATTGGGAATGACGATGAGCGTGTCCACTTGCTTCTTCATCTCTTCAATCCCAAGTTCGGCCTGTGCCAATCGTTTCTTCCCCTCGCTATTGAAGGGACGCGTGACAATCCCGACGACGAGCGCCCCCACACTCTTGGCGATGTTCGCAACAATGGGACCGCCGCCGGTTCCTGTGCCACCACCCATCCCTGCGGTAATAAAAACCATATCGCTCCCCGTCAAGGCACGTGCAATTTCTTCACGGTCTTCCTCAACGGCGCGGTGACCAATAGAAGGATCCGATCCGGCTCCAAGTCCGCGGGTGAGATTCTTGCCGATCTGGATTTTATGTGTTGCTTTGCTTTTCTCCAATGCCTGGAGATCTGTATTGATCCCAATGAAGTCAACGCCGATCAACCCTTTGTCGATCATGCTGTTGACAGCATTGCCTCCGCCACCGCCCACACCGACAACGCGAATCCTCGCGCCACGGTCAATGAAGGTATCGAGTTCGATCACGGTAGTTCCTCCTTATGTTGAGTGAGTTGTTGGTTAAGCTACACTTTTGTGATATTTCAGCATCCAGATAACAGATTACAGAAAGCAGCTCTCATCGAAGCAATGTTCTTTGCAGTCCGACAAGCATGGCGATAATCTCGTCGGCCATTTCAAAGATCTCCGTATGAGTTTTCTCGTTGATGTAATCATTAACAAGCGCGATATCGCTACACCCGATGCATTCGTGGGCGGAGCGAATTGAATAATCCAAGAACTTTGCAAACTCTTTGTCAGAACGGTTGCCAGCGCCTTCAGAAATATTCAAGACGATGGAATCGACAGCACGACGAAATTGGGACGTTAGCGAAAACAATTCATCTTTCGGAAATCTCTTCGTAGTTGACCTCACAACTTTTGTGAACGCCAACGCTTTTTGGTAGACCTGTAATTTCCGGAAGTTCCGCATAAAACACCCTACTTTCTGTTTATGCTATTCTTCTGTTCTCTGCCTTCTGCCTTCTGCCTTCTGCTTTCTGCTATCTGCTATCTGCCTTCTGCTTTCTGCCATCTGCATACTGCTAACTGCCCCCTACAGTTCATCAAACCATGTTCTCATTCGGTTCAAAGTATCCCTAAACGATCCTTTCCCTCTGCCGTTCGACATGGCGGAAGTGATCGCAGAACGATCCCGATGCCTCAACTCGTGAATCACCAGTCCAACACCGGTAGCGTAGATCGGATTTTCGATCTCACGCACAAGCCCAGCTCCGAAGCCGGTTGGAATTCCGATCTTCACGGGCATTCCCAGAACTTCTTGTGCCAACTCCGCTGTTCCTTTGACGAGCGAACCGCCGCCGGTCAAAACAACTCCGGCAGAGAGATGCT
>JANONN010000135.1:0-5190 GCA_031420835.1 Ignavibacteriales bacterium
CTGCCCACTGAGAATTGAAGATTGAAAGATTTGAGGTTGAAGATTGATAACTAAGGTTTGGGGGTTCGATTCTGCAATCTGCAATCTTCAATCTTCAATTGATTTGCGGGAGTAACTCAGTTGGTAGAGTCACAGCCTTCCAAGCTGTTGGTCGCGGGTTCGAGTCCCGTCTCCCGCTCGGAGAAATGCGGAATTCGGAATGATGATTGCGGAATGTAAAAAGCATGTTCCCATTCCGCATTCCGAATTCAACAATCCGAATTCGAGTTGCTTGCGTAGCTCAGTTGGTAGAGCACGTCCTTGGTAAGGACGAGGTCACCGGTTCAATCCCGGTCGCAAGCTCACACATTTGACAGAACATTTTTCGGAGAGTCACCGTGAGAGATATCATTACACTCGAATGCACCAACTGCAAGCGTCGTAATTACAGCACCACGAAGAACAAAAAGAAGCAAACCGGACGTGTTGAGTACAAGAAGTTCTGCCCGTGGTGCAACAAGCGGACTTCACACAAAGAAACAAAGTAGCATTCGTCCGAGTCCTTCGAGACGCACACAAACCCTTTGTGTTACGTCAGTAGCTCAATTGGTAGAGCAGCGGTCTCCAAAACCGCAGGTTGGGGGTTCGAGTCCCTCCTGACGTGCTGGTTTCTGTACGAGGCAAGCTGACCAACGGAATAAGACTATGAAAGAAAAGATTATCAATTTCTTCCAGGATGTGTACAAGGAAATGGACAAGGTCACCTGGCCATCCCGCGAAGAGCTGTTTGAATCCACCAAGATCGTCATCGTCGTTTCACTCATCATCGCTATCTTCGCTTGGGTAGTGGATTTTGCGGTGAGCGAAGCACTCAAAGCGATCCTGTAACATCTACCCTTAGAAAAAAGAGAGTATCAGTTTGGAAAAACGTTGGTATGTGGTTCGTACGTATTCAGGTCACGAAGGAAAAGTAAAAACATATATTGAGTCGGAAGTGATGCGACTTAATCTTGGGGAAAAGATCTGTGCTGTCCTCATTCCGTCGGAGAAGGTCATTGAAGTGAAGGATGGAAAGAAGAGAGCACGCATCAAAAATTTCTTCCCCGGCTATATTCTTGTCGAGGCGCTCATTGACAAAGAAACATCACACTTGATCCTTGAGACACCATCCGTACTTGGCTTCGTCCCTGACAAGCACAATCCCGCCCCTCTTCAACCCGACGAAGTGCGACGGCTTGTTGGAACAATGGAAGAAAAGGAACACACGGAGCTTGTGGAAGTTCCGTTCAAAGTTGGTGATCCGATTAAGGTGGTCGAAGGTCCATTCAACAATTTCACCGGATTTGTTCAGGACATTAATTCGGAGAAGATGAAGGTGAAAGTGATGGTCAGTATTTTCGGACGCAAGACACCAGTCGAATTAGATTTCGCACAAGTGGAAGTTGAAAAATAACAAGAAGGTATACACATGAAAAAAGTAACAGGGTTTGTGAAGTTGCAGATTCCTGCCGGGCAGGCGAATCCTGCGCCGCCAGTTGGTCCTGCCCTTGGCCAGAAGGGGATCAACATTATGGAGTTTTGCAAACAGTTCAACGCGAGAACTAAAGATCAGCAGGGACTTATCATTCCGGTTGTCATCACGGTATTTAGTGACAAGTCCTTCACCTTCATCACAAAGACTCCTCCGGCAGCTACTCTTTTGTTAAGAGCCGCGACGATCGAAAAAGGATCGGGTGAGCCGAATCGCAACAAAGTCGGAAAAGTTTCCCAGAAGCAGGTGCGTGAAATCGCAGAGATGAAGATGCCGGATTTGAATGCATCCACCGTCGAAGCGGCAATGCGAATGGTGGCAGGAACTGCCCGCAGTATGGGTCTTACAGTCGAAGAGTAATTGTATCACATTTCAGGCGAGTTGAAAACATGAAAAAGCAAAGCAAACGATTTCGTAGTGTCGCAACGAAGGTTACAAAAAAGACCTATACTATCCCGGATGCAGTTCAGTTAGTCAAGGAAACTGCTTCGGCTAAATTCGCTGAGGCGGTTGATATTGCCGTGAGGCTGGGAGTCGATCCGAAGAAAGCCGATCAAGCGATCCGCGGCACTGTTGCGCTTCCGCACGGTATCGGCAAAGCAGTTCGTGTTCTCGCTATCGCGAAGCCTCCAAAAGATGAAGAGGCTAAGAATGCCGGAGCGGATTATGCCGGCTTCATGGAATACATCGAAAAAATTCAACAGGGTTGGACGGACGTTGACATCATTATTGCCGCCCCGGACGTTATGGGTGAGCTTGGGAAACTCGGAAAAATTTTAGGTCCCCGCGGTTTGATGCCGAATCCAAAGAGTGGCACGGTAACGGTGGATGTCGCTAAGGCCGTCAAGGAAGTGAAAGCAGGAAAGATTGAATTCAGGGTTGATAAGGCAGGCATCGTTCATGCCACGGTCGGAAAAGCGAGTTTTGAGAAAGAGAAGCTTGTGGAGAACATCCAATCATTTCTTGCAACAGTCGTTCGCCTGAAACCCTCGACTGCCAAAGGTCAGTACATCAAGAGCATTGCAATTTCAAGCACCATGGGACCCGGCGTTCACATTGACCGCGCCGAGGTCGGTGCTCACTAGTTTTTCTTGTCGCTCCATCGTTGCTGATGGGGCGACTTCCTAACAAGTTTACGCACTCGCACCATTCAATGCTTGATGCCTCGCAGCGGCGGGGGCTTCTCATCGGGCCTTACTTGTATCGGTTGTCGTACGCCGGTCGCGAATCAACAAGGTAAAACTATGAAACGTTCAGAGAAGGAAGAGATCATTGCCCAGTTGGCCGAGGAGGTTTCCCGCGCCTCCGCTTTGTACTTTACTGACTTTAAGGGACTTGCAGTAGCCGAAGAAACCGAGCTACGTCGTGAGTTTCGCAAGTCTGGAGTTCAGTACAAAGTTGTCAAGAATACTCTTGCACGGAAGGCCCTCGAACGCGTCACGGGTTATGATACGATGTTCGATCGCTTGGTTGGACCGACAGGAATTGCCTTCGGTTACGACGATGTCATCATGCCAGCCAGAGTGATCAAGAAATTCAACGAGAAAACCGGGAAGCTTACCCTGAAGGTAGCTGTCATCGAAAAGAAGGTCATTGCTGGGACGCGCCTTGACGAGCTTTCGAAGTTGCCTTCAAAGAAAGATCTTCTGGCTGCGATCGTTGGAAGTATTCAAGCTCCGGCAGCGGGCATCGTTGGTGCCATCAATGCTGTCATGCGCGATCTCGTCAGCGTCATCGATCAAGTAGCACAGAAGAAGGCAGCCTAATTCCAAAGAATTGAGAATCTATACATAAGGAGAACACCAATGTCCGCAGTTCAAGAAATAGTCGAAAAGATCGAAAAACTTACGCTCATGGAAGCCGCTGAGTTGAAGAAAGCGCTTGAAGATAAGTTCGGCGTCACCGCCGCAGCCCCGATGATGATGGGTGGAATGATGCCCGCCGCTGCCGGTGCTGCTGCCCCGGCCGCAGAGGAGAAGACGGAATTTGACGTCGTGCTTAAGAGTAGCGGTGCACAGAAGATCAACGTCATCAAGGTTGTCCGTGCAGCAACAGGGCTTGGCCTGAAAGAAGCGAAGGACCTTGTTGACGGCGCACCTAAAGTTGTCAAGGAAGGCCTTTCCAAAGATGAGGCTGAGAAGCTAAAAAAGGAACTTGAAGAGGCTGGCGGTCAGGTCGAAATGAAGTAACCGTCTGAAGGCACGTTGAACTTTCTTCGACGTGCTTCGGTTTCAAGGGCAATATCAGGCAGAATACAAAAAGGGTCAAGCCGATGGAACTCTCGGAAAAACCGGATCCGGGCCGTCGGCTTATGCTCTATTTAGACTGTTAGGGGTTTAAGGGAATTAAGACTAAAGAAGTTGAAGCCTGATTGTCCCACCGAATACTATGAGCTTGTATCGAGTTGTCTGTCTGTGGTCCAGCGTTGCATTCCATTCATCGTGATTTACCATTACAAAAGGAGTGGTTGACTTGAAGAACCAAGCCACTACAAATGGACGTGTCTTCTTCGGAAAGATTCAGTCCGTGGTTGAGATCCCCGATTTATTGAACGTTCAGATTGACTCGTTCAATCGTTTCCTCCAGGCCGATGTTCCTCCACACCGGAGAAAGAAAATCGGTCTACAACATGTGTTTGAAGCCAACTACCCCATTTCCGACGCGCGTGAGAACTTCCTTTTGGAGTTCGTCGAATACTACGTCGAAAAGCCTAAATACTCTGTCGTGGAATGCCAGGAGCGTGGACTCACATACGCAGTTCCGCTCAAGGCGAAGCTCCGGCTCTCTTCGAAGAAAGAAGGAAGCAAAGAGTTCACCGACACGATCGAGCAAGAGGTGTATCTTGGCAACCTGCCCGCCATGACGTACCGCGGCACGTTCATCATCAACGGTGCTGAGCGTGTGGTGGTGAGCCAGCTTCATCGTTCCCCTGGCGTGTTCTTCAGCGAATCGGTCCATCCAAACGGCACATTGATGTATTCGGCGCGAATCATTCCGTTCCGCGGTTCGTGGGTGGAATTCTCCACGGACATCAACAACGTCATGTATGCGTACATCGACCTGAAGAAGAAATTCCCCGTAACAACACTCCTACGAGCGCTCGGCTATTCATCCGACGATGAGATTCTTGAACTTTTCGGATCGGTTGAAGTTGCTGATGTCAACAAGGTCAACCTCAAAGATTACGTTGGGCGTACTATCTGCAGTGATGTGTTCGATCGTAAGACCGGTGAGATCTTCATTAACAAGGATTCGAAACTTACCGAAGAGCACATTAAACAGATCAAGAAATCTGATGTGAAGAAGATTCGTTTCTTAAAGAGTGAGGGTGGATCGGAAGTTTCCGTTATTGCCAACACGATTCTGCGAGACTCAGCACGATCGGAAGAGGATGCGCTTGAGGCAATCTACCGCCAGCTCCGATCGGGAGAGGCGCCGGACATGGATACGGCGAAGAATCTGATTGATCGACTCTTCTTCAATCCGAAGCGCTACGACCTCGGCAATGTCGGTCGGCATCGGTTGAACGCAAAACTTGGACTCGACATTTCATCGGATGTCACAACGCTGACGAAAGACGACATCATCTTTATTGTCAAATACTTGATCGATCTGCAGAAAGGCAAAAAGACGGTTGATGATATTGACCATCTCGGCAACCGTCGCGTCCGAACGGTCGG
>JANONN010000136.1:0-6892 GCA_031420835.1 Ignavibacteriales bacterium
TATCTTTGAGTCTGCAGAGCGTCTTATTTAAGTAGTATTCGCTTTCGCCCGACCGATAGACGCGACGAGTGATCGTGACTTCAGCATATTCGGTGGGGAGAATCCCTTTTGTGTTTTCGATCGTGAGAGAGACTTCAGCGATACTTAATGGTTTACGTGATTTTGTGCCGTTGAAGATCACGTCTTCCATCTTATCGCTGCGCAATGTTGTCGGTCGTTGTTCTCCAAGTGCCCACCGAATCGCATCCACTACATTCGTCTTGCCGCAGCCATTAGGACCAACAATGGCTGTCAATCCTGCATCGAACGTGAGATTCACTTTCTGAGCGAATGATTTGAAGCCCATTATTTCGAGTTTTGATAGATACATTTAGCCGGCGTAGCGAGCAATATTCATGAGGAATTCCAGATATGCGACCAGCGAATATTCTGTGTCAAGCAAGAGAAAAACC
Source organism: Ignavibacteriales bacterium (assembly GCA_031420835.1). GTDB lineage: Bacteria > Bacteroidota > Ignavibacteria > UBA10030 > UBA10030 > JANONN01. The sequence goes on from JANONN010000136.1 coordinate 453, forward strand.
AAGATCTTCGTTGCTACGATGACAAACGCTCCGACCCCATAAGCCTTGGCCGCACTGATGTCGAAGAGCACTGAGATGCCGCGAAGCAACCGGATCGTCACCCAAACACCAAAAATCGCAAGCACGACAAACGATGGGATGATGTAGATTGGATTCTCAAGCACTTTGAAAAGACTCATCCCCATCGGACTCAGAAAAATAAGCGGAGAAGCTCCCCACACCGTAATCGAGAATGTATGCATCAAACTAACCCGCGCCCGCGTGACAAACGACGTAAGTTTCAAGAGAAACGCGAAGAGGAAAAAGAAGCCGAAAAATATTCCGGACAAGACGAAAATACCTTCCACCGGATTCCACGTGAGGCTAATAAGCTCTTCCTTAATTCTGTCGGAAGGAACAAGTTGCGTGAGCACAAGATCTGCAAATGTATTATCGCGAAAATAATAGAGCATACTTGAAACAACGACACCAAGGGTTACAGAGATGGCAAGAGACAAAAGAAGTGTGTGGAGAAACGACGTCGCACGAAGATCCCGAAGATCGGCAAAGAAGTTATACGGACGGAGTAACGACCTCTTCAACGCTTCCCGAAATCTCCTGTTATAGTTGTATTGATATGCAAGCACGAAGATGACCGAAAAGCCCGCGATCACGTGCGCCACCGGTAACGATCCACGATGATTCCCGACAGACAAAGCTGCTACTTTCTGGTCTGCGTAGATGGTCTTTACAACTTCAAACGCAAGCCGTTTCTCTCTTGCCTCATTGACAAGACCTGATGAATGCAAATACGGTTTGTCCGACTTTACCGTGAGGATCGGACGATCACCCAGCCAATCGGCAAACGAACTAATAAAACTTCCTGCTACACCAGCCTGCCGAATCGCTTCATAGTATTGAATGAAAAATCGCGCTTGTGCTTCTTGCGATAACGGATCGCTATACCCATTTCGATTGTTATGATCAACCACTCTTCCGTACTGAAGCACAACCACTGGCTTGTCGGGGTATTGCTTCTTCCAACCCGTCAGCGACAGCTTGAATGATTTCAGATCAGCCGCTGAAGGAATGAAGGCAGTGAAATCAACCAGATCTGCGCATTGATCGTTCTGCAGCATCTTCGATCCATAGAAAACGGGTCGGCGATCCAGCAACCTCATCGCACTCACAAGCCGCTGCACGTACGTTCGTGAACGCGGATCAGATGAATCGAACTCGCTGCCGAGCCCCCACGCAAGCACCGAAGGGTGATGTTGATCGCGCACGATCATGTCGCGAGCAAACGACTCGGCAAGATTTTGAAAGTTCTCTTGTGATAAGACTTGCGCCGGAACATTCCACACTGGTAATTCCATGAGCGCAAACAATCCATAACGGCTACAGAGTGTGACCATGTACGGATGCGGCGGATGAAAAGCAAACCTGATCGCATTGGCCCCTAGCATTTTGATTAACACAACGTCCCGTTCCATCTCTGCATACGAAAGCGAGGCGCCGTACTCGGGCGAATCCTCATGCCACACGATTCCCCGTAGATTCACCCGCTTGCCATTAACATGGATTTGATCCTTGATGATCTCAATATTTCGGAATCCGATCAATTGATGGAACTCATCGATCACCATTCGTTTCTTTCCGTCAATGTGCAACAGACTCGCCTTGAGTCTGTAAAGCTCGGGAGTTTCCGGGCTCCATAGCTTCGGATTGTTCACGGCGACAGAAGAACGAACTTCCACATCCTGATTGACGCGAAGATCGAATTGCTGTGGCGGCGATGAACCGACCGGCACATCACTCTGGAGATCAAAAAGGTCGAATTGAAGTGCAAAGAACGGAGACGATTTCGAAGGGATTATCATGCTATCCGACGCCAGATCGAAATTTGCCGTAGAGATTGTTGCAGAGTAGTCTATCTCGCCCTGATGACGACTGACATGGTATTTCGTCTGCAGAGCGAGACGATTGATCCAAAGTTTAGGCGTAGAGAGAATGAAAATTTCACGGAGAATGCCACCGTAATTTCGCCATCCCCATACTTGTTTTCGGACGGGGAGCGTCGTCGAAGCCGTCAATACATTATTGACGACAACTTTGATCGTGTTCTCCGATCCAAACTGTAATATTCCTTCAGGAATATCGATCTCGAAGCTTGCATATCCACCGAAGTGCCGGCCAACGAACACATCATTGATGAGGATTTCAGCCTCATTGTTGATCCCCATTGCCATTACCTTGAAATGGGACGATTCAAGAAGCGATTGCTCAACGGTGAACTTGCGTTGGAATGTTATCTTCCCCTCATGGTCGAACGAGGCAGGAAGAGAAACTTCCTTCCAATTTTCATCATCCAACGCATAGGTCCACGTCCCGGAAAGATCTATGCTATGCCGAGTTGGGCTGGGAAGGGGCACGCCATCAGCAAGTGGCTGATTGCTTGGTCGTTCCAGTATCTTAGGCTGACCCGAGAGCTCGGGCAAGGAGAAAATGAGAAGGAGCGAAAGGAAGAAAAGTGGGCTCGGTTTGACCAGTGGTGTCAATTCTTACTAAGAATGTTAGGGAATAAACCCGATCTTAAGACCGGCCGTTAGGGCTGACGGCAAATATAATACAAAAAGGGGGGGAAAGCAATGAGAAACATTTCTAATAAATCGCTAACTCAAGAGAAATCAAAAGGTTGATTAGATCAATTAAAGGGATGGTGTTGTCAACCAACGCACTGCCAATCACGACAGGCACTAAGCCAAGCTGGCAGTTCTTATGATCGAAACAAATGAATCAGCCATCAAGCAGGCACCCCCAACCAGTGCTCCGTCAATGTTGGGTTTACGGAGCAGCACCTCTGCATTATCCGGTTTGACGCTCCCGCCATATTGGATAACTACCTTTTCCGCAACGGCCCAACTGTGCATTTGGCCGATAAGCTTCCGGATCAGCAGATGAACTTCCTCAGCCTGTTCCGGAGTGGCATTCTTTCCAGTCCCAATTGCCCACACAGGTTCATAGGCGATGATGCATTTCTCGACATCAGCGCCGGAGAGATCTTTAATAACTCCTTTGATCTGGACAGACACAACTTGATCAGTGATATTCTTCTCTCGCTCATTGAGCGTCTCACCAACACAAATAATCGGTGTGAGTCCGGCGGTAAGCGCCTTCTTTGCTTTCTTGTTGATGATCTCATTCGTTTCGCCAAAATACTGGCGCCGCTCCGAGTGACCAATGATAACGTGCGTGCATCCGAGTGACAGAAGCATTCTTGCGGAGATTTCCCCTGTGAGTGCACCCTCATCTTGTTCCGACATATTCTGACCACCAAGCTTCATCGCCGATCCCTTAATCAGCGGAGCCACCGTCGTTAAGGATGTGAACGGTGGACAGAGAATCACTTCCGTTTTCTGAAGTTGGAAATCGAGCTTCGCTTTGATTCCATTGACAAGCTCAATACTCTCTGCAACATCGTTGTTCATTTTCCAGTTACCGGCTATGATTTTTGGGCGCATGGGAGTGTTGGAGTATATGAAGTAGATGAATAGTTGAGTGGATTATTTTGAGAGAGACTTCTGCAAGCTGTAAAGCATTGCTATGATTTCGTTGACCTGTTGAGGCACGTTCGAGTACTTAACGCCTCAGCGCCTCGAGTTTCTTCTTCAGCACTTTATTCACCACCAACGGATTTGCCTTCCCTTTCATCGCTTTCATCGTTTCACCGACGAAGAAACCGAAGACCTGGCTCTTTCCGCTCAAGTACGTTTGAACCTGTTCGCCATTCTTTTGCAAGATTTCATCTATCACCTTTTCGATAGCCCCCGTATCGCTAATCTGGACAAGTCCTTTTCGCTCAACAATTGCTCGCGGGGACTCTCTCGTCTTGAGCATTTCTTCGAACACATCCTTCGCAATTTTGCCACTGATCGTTCCGTCGGCAATCAGATCGATCATTTCCGAAAGGTGACGAGGAGCAATCGGAAAATCTACAATCGCTATGTGCTGATCATTGACAACTCGCAGGATCTCAGTCATCGTCCAGTTGCTTGCTAACTTGTAAGACTCCTCGTTCTTCGTTTTGAGCGAGCCCACAATTCCTTCGAAGTAATCCGCAAGTTCTTTCTCCGTCGTAAGAACATCGGCATCGTACTTTGGCAACTTGAGCTGTCGCACGTATCGGTCACGTCTATCGTTGGGAAATTCAGGCAACGTTTTTCGAACGTTATCAATCCATTCGTAATCCACAAGTACTGGGACAAGATCCGGCTCCGGAAAGTACCGATAGTCGTGCGCTTCTTCCTTGGAACGCATCGGGATCACGATCCCCTGACCCGGATCCCATAACATCGTTTGCTGCGATACGTTCTCACCACTCTCGATGAGTTCGATCTGTCTTTCGATCTCAAACTCCAACGCTCTCTCTACAAAGCGAAACGAGTTCATATTCTTGACTTCGGTTTTTGTTCCAAGTGTCGTCTCCCCTTTCAATCGCACCGATATATTTGCGTCACATCGAAGACTTCCTTCTTCCATGTTGCCGTCGCAGATTCCAAGATACGTGACGATCTGACGGATCTTCTGCATGTAAAGGGACGCTTCACGAGGAGTGCGTAGGTCGTGTTCACTAACGATCTCGATCAACGGAATGCCACACCGGTTCACATCTATGAGCGTGTCGATCGTGATATCGTGAATAGATTTTCCGGCATCCTCCTCCATGTGGATTCGCGTAATGCCAATCTTCTTCTTCGATCCATCCTCCAACTCAATCTCTACGCTGCCGTTTCTGCAGATGGGTTCTTCATACTGAGAGATTTGATATCCTTTGGGAAGGTCGGGATAGAAGTAGTTTTTCCTCGCGAAGATTGAACGCGGCGCGATCGTGCAGTTGGTGGCAAGTCCCATCTTGATCGCGAACGCAACTACTTGCTTGTTCAGAAGAGGAAGAACTCCCGGATGACCGAGACAAACAGGGCAAACGTTCGAGTTCGGCTCTTCACCGAATCGAGTAGAACAGCCGCAAAATGCTTTCGACTTCGTGCGAAGTTGCGCGTGCACTTCGAGACCGATCACCGCTTCGTATCTGTCGCGTGCTGTCATAGATCGGGAATGACCATAGTGGAGAAAAAAATGAACCCAACCTCTCTATGAGTTCCCATTTGATTCATAGGCCCGCAGGGGAGGACGGGAACTATCTTTTAGCAGTGCCGGGGAGACACGCCCAAATGCAATCTCTCAGAGTGTTGGTTGGGTTCAATTATGAACGCTACTTTTTCCTTCTTCCTGGTTTTTTGATCTTGGTCAGATTAGTCAGATCATCTATATCTCGTGGACGCCCAGCTACTTTCTTGCTCCTTTTGAGATCTTCAAACCCAATAAAGTTTATCGAGACTCCATCCACATCGACAACCTTTCCCCGATCAAAACAGGATTCAAACTTGTCCGTCCCGATTGATGTCATCAAATCAATTCGCACTGGTGGATATCCGAGTTGAATGATTCTTTCTGACACCAGAAAATCTGATTCACTGATGTCCAGTCCGCCGAAACCAAATTCCTTCAGAACGCTCACAACCCGTCTCCCATTTTCCAACGTCGGTCTCACCCAAATATCAATATCCCCGGTGAGTCGGGGATATCCATGAACAACAACTGCGTAACCCCCGACAACAAGGTATTCAACTTCTTTTTCGTTTAGTAACTCTAAGAACTCTCTGAAGTCTGGGCTCAGAACCATAATGGAATTGAATGAAGAATCGTCTCAGCTCGGCAAACGCCTCCAACCGTTTCTTGATCGGCTGGGAACTCCAGTAATCGAAGTCGTTAGTTTCTTCACGAAGACCGACAATCCTCACCACCTTCGCGATCTTCCGCTTCGGCTTAGGCTGCAATCGCTTTCGTAACTTTTTCTGCGGCATCTTTCAAGTTCTCCGCGACAAGGAAGCTCATTTTAGAATTCTTCAGAATCTCCGCTGCAAGCTCAGCATTGGTTCCCGCCAGTCGTACGACGATCGGCACCTGCACATGAACATTCTTTGCAGCTTCAACAACGCCGGTCGCAACACGATCGCAGCGCACAATGCCGCCGAAGATATTGATGAGCACCGCTTTCACGTGCGGGTCTTTCAAAATAATGCGGAAACCAGCTTCAACGGTCTTCGCGCTTGCACCGCCGCCGACATCGAGAAAATTCGCCGGCATTCCGCCAGCAAGTTTGATGATATCCATCGTTGCCATCGCAAGTCCCGCCCCGTTCACCATGCAACCGACATTCCCATCGAGCTTAATATAATTGAGATTTGATCCAGATGCTTCAACTTCAAGCGGATCTTCTTCGTCGAGATCACGCAGATCAGCATATTCTGGATGACGGTAGAGCGCATTGTCGTCGAAATTGATCTTCGCGTCAAGCGCAAACACGTTTCCTTCCTTTGTCAGAACCAGCGGATTGATTT
>JANONN010000137.1:0-6584 GCA_031420835.1 Ignavibacteriales bacterium
CTCTTAGATGAAAGCAACCTCACATGTGGTCTTCATCTCGCACACTCTTCTCCTCAATGGCAATAACACGTGCTTGTTCCAGATCGGGAAATTTCTGAATCAAAGCTGTCGGTGCGAGAATCCGTTCATCTCTGTTCAACATCCTTCGCAGTTGGAACCCATTGACCTGTGAATGCGCATTCGGATCGTTGTGGAAGACCACGAATGTCTGTTGCGCTTTTGGTTGTACCGTTTTGATCCTCTGTGCCAGATCCACAAGCTCTTCTTGAGAATAGAAGTAGTTGTAGCGGTACTGAACTCCGCGATCCCAGTCTTTTGCGTTTCGTCCCATCATTCGAAAGTAGGCCGCATCGCCCCACACATGCGTTGTGAACGGCATATGCCGCTTGATCTGCGGAAGGTCAACGTTGATCACATGCAATCCATGGGCGCGAAGGAACCGAAACGCCTCGTCTCGGTTCCATGAATCATGCCGAAGCTCGACGAAGAGCGGATATCGTTCAAATGTCTTACCCAGCTCTTGAAGATGAGCTCTGTTCTCTTCGGTGTTCATGAACGAATGCGGGAATTGAAGCACCAATCCACCGAACTTCGCGTCACGCGCAAGCGGCTCGAGCAGTTTATGAATTGCCGTGACGTCACGCTCGGTTGCATCCATCTTGTGAGTGAATCCCTGGTATAGCTTTACTGTGAAGATGAATCTTTTATTGTGCGACACATCCACGAGCCAGCGACTCGATTGTCGCGGCGTCAAATCGGTGGTGTAGAATGTTGCATTCACTTCCACCATATCAAAGAACAGGCTGAAGTACTCGAGCTTGCGAAAGCTCTTTCCAATATTTGGCGGATAGAAATCGCCATCGAATGCAGGCAACGCCCAACCCCCCATGCCGATCAGTATGTCGAACATACATTCAAGAATCCGAACTGGTGATATGATCAATCATAGATCAAAGGACAAGTGGGGTAATGGATTGATGGTGAGTGGGCACATGCATTGATATAGGAAGGAGGTGGGTAATCCGTCTGAGTTTACTCCACCGTCGCTTCCGGTGCAGGTAGCTTCTTCACCCGAATCGTCTCAATGGTGCGGTCGGTCACGCGCTCAACGGTAAACTCGACGCTGTTGATACGCACACTCTCGCCCGGCTTCGGGATGTGGCCAAGTTGCTCGATCACAAGCCCGCCAATGGACAGAATGTCTTTCTGTGAAAGCTCCTGGTTGATAAGCCGTTCTACTTCGTTGGTGGTGATGGTCGCGGAGAGGATGTACTCGCTTTCCGAAACCTTTACGATCTCCGGCGTCTCGCGGTCGAACTCGTCTTGAATGCTTCCCACCAGCTCTTCAAGCACATCTTCGAGCGTCACCATTCCGGCGGTTCCGCCATATTCATCGGCCAGCAGGACCATGTGAGTTTTCCGCTGGAGCATCGTCTCCAAGACGGTTTCTAAGTTTGCGGTCTCGGGGAGAAACGCCGCATCGCGCAGAACGGATTCGATCGTGAAATCGGGTTGAAGATAGCGCTCCGGCTTGAACACATCCTTTGTGTGGACAACGCCGAGAACGTTGTCGAGCGAATCGCGAAAGATAGGGTAGCGGGAGTACTTGTTCGCCTTCATCAGCTCAACGTTTTCAGTGACAGGAGCCGTGACCGAAAGAGCGAGAATGTCGTTTCGTGGAATCATCACATGACGTGCCTGCTTCCGGCGAAAGTCCATCGCACGAAGGACGATATTCTTACTTAAACCTGCGCTGTGCTTCGTTTGTGACAGCAAAAGACGAAGCTCCTCTTCCGAGTGCACCAGATCCGATTCACTCACTGCCTGCAACCCCACCATCCGAAGAATCCAATTGGCAACAGAGTTGAAGAAGTTGATGATCGGCCGAAAACATAGAAAGAAAAGCTTCAAGGGATAAGCAACCCAGAGCGTTATTTGTTGAGCTTTCTGGATCGCGAGCTGCTTTGGACCAAGCTCGCCAAGAACAATGACGAGAAAGGTCATGAAGGAGAACGCCAAGCCAAAGGAGATTGCCTGAATCAGACGCGCATTTTGAATGCCCCACTCTTCCATCAACGGGCGGATCATGCTGGCAACAAACGGCTCACCGATCCATCCCAGTACAAGATTCGTCATCGTGATGCCCAATTGAGTAGCGGAAATGTAGGTGTCGAGATGGGTGATCAGCTCTTTGGCAATTCTCGCGCGCCTGTTTCCCTTTGCCGCCAACGGCTCGATCTGAGTCACACGGACTTTAACAATGGCGTATTCTGCTGCCACAAAAAAGCCGTTGAGGAAGACTAAGAAGAGAACAAGGGCGATATTGAAAACGATCGAAAGAAAGTCCATTTCAGGATGTCCAAGCCGGGTTCAATATACCCGAAAAGAGAGAACGGTTCAAGAAAATGACACAGCATACCATTTCGGGTTTCAACCAACCGGTAACAACATGTCATTTTGCTTGCATAGGGGGACATTTTTGAAGAAGTTCAATAACATTCCAAGTGGATTCTATGGTACAGGATAACATATCAAAAGAACGACGATTGCAGTCGTATGTCGCCCTTGGCGTTGCGGCGGTGTTGCTTATGTTGTTCCTTGTCAGTGGCATTAAGGAAGATGTTTCTTTCAACAATCTTCGTGCATTGGGGGAGAATGCATGGACGCCTGTGTTGATCATTGCTGCTATGACCGGGGCGTGGACGTTTGCGCTGCCGGCGTCCATCTTCTTCTTCATTACGCCGCTGCTCTTCCCGCCACTTCCTTCAACACTCATTATTTGTGCAGGTTCGGCCGCAGGAACTGCGATGGGCTATGTAGCGGCGCGGTACATCGGTGGACCATGGGTGGAACGATTTCGCGGTTACCGAATCACAAAGTTCCTAGAACGTCATTCCTCTTTTGCAACGCTGTTCGCGATTCGCGTCTTTCCAAGTTCTCCGCACGGATGGATCAATTACGGCGCGGGGTTGTTGAAACTCCCCTTCTGGAAATTTTTCATTGCTACGCTTCTCGCCGTCAGCATCAAGGCATTCCTCTATTCCGTTGCGATTGACGGAAGCGCCGGCGCGTCAAGTATCAGAGAAGCCCTCAACTGGCAGACCGTTACGACACTGACGCTCCTGACCGTCATAGCGTTCGTTGGGCATGTGGTAAGGAAAAAATGGATGCAGGAGCAGGCATAACAACAAAAAACCCCGTCAGTCTTCTGACGGGGCTCTGATACTCGTGCAGGTGTTGTCAATCCACTAATCCACTACTCCATTCATCCGCCTTCCATATTCTACCCCTCCGCTTCTATAACTTCGCCCATCGCTCCTTCGCGCGCTGGACTTTGCCGCTCGTCGGGTAGTCCTTCACAACCTTCTCGTATGCTTCCTTGGCTTTTGCTTTATTCCCCATTCGGTCGTACGATTGAGCGATCATGAACTGCGCATCGCCCCTCTTCTCTGATTTCTTGAAGTCGAAAACTTTCTGGAAACTCTTCATCGCTTCGCTGTAATTTCGCTTGGCGAAGTATGCCTCACCCTTCCAATATTGACAATTGTCCTTCAGATCATCGGAAACGCCTCCATCAATGAGGCTCTGGAGTGAGTTGATCATGCCGTCGTAGTTCTTGGTCTTGAACATCTTCAGTGCATCGTCATAGGCGCTGGCGGAAGCAACTGGCTTTGTGATGGCAGTGGACGTTCCCGGAGCCGGGGTTGCCGGAGAGGCTTCCGTGACTTGTCCGCCGCGCGTGGTAACCGTGCGTGCAGTCTCCATCGCTTTGTCAGCGCGATCTTTTTCAGCCATCAGTTTTGCTTCTGTATCGGAGAGGCGTGCCGTCAATGAGCGATTATCTTGCTCGAGTTTGACGATCTTCTGCTTCAAGCTTGTGTTCTCTGCCCGCAGATCATCAATCTGGCGCTGATATTCAACGGCGGGATTCACCGGCGGCGGTGCAGGTTCTTCTTTCTTGGCAGCCTCATCTTTTTTGGGTGCCGCACCAATGAAGCTTGTCAATGCCTGCTGGCTCGCATCTTCTTCCTTTGCAGGTTCCTCGCCAAGCCGTTCGCCCGATTGATCCTCGGCTAAACCTTCCTCTTCGGTGGCCTCTTCACTGGCGCCGCAACCGCCAAAGGTAAGCGTTCCAACAAGCATGAGGAGAAAACCAGCGTATCTCAGCACACCCGGTCCCTTGTACATCAAAGTGAGATCCATAATACCTCCAAGCTATTGCAGAGAGTTGTTAAGTTATCGAATTCTCGACTCCAATGTAGAAAACCGCTCTTTGAAAGTCAAGCATTTCAGCCTCAAAGACTTTCCTCAAAGACTTTCCTCCTTCACTTAAAGGACAAGCGCCTTTGAACGGCGGAAAGCTCAAGGAATGCAACATAGCGCATTTTAAGGAAGGCGGCGGTCTTGCACAAACGAGAGCATTTGATCGACTATCCTTTGAACCACTCCATCCGGAACGCCATCAGGGTGTTTTAATTGAAGCCGCATGTCACATAGTTCATTCACGTAATCCACGACCACAAAGCGTCCTTTGGCGGCAAAGGTGGCAACGCCATGTCCCAAGGGGATGCCCTTGGCACCTTTGGCACAATCTCCGTAGAGAAGAAATCGAGCCTGCAGATCTGATGGATCTGCGCCGTTATGTTAGACAAATATACAAGCCCGAAGGTGGATTCCTGCTCGGGCGAAACAATTTCATAAGTATGGGTTGCGTCATCCCACCAACAAGGAATAACCTCGCCGAATGCGTAAAAGACACGGAACCAACCTCGATCTTCAGAAAGATACGCGGGTTTCTTGGAGGAGATACTTGTCGTTCTTGTGATGTTGACGGGCCTCAAGGACGTCTTTGAGAGTTTCTGCTCCGGTCACAACACCGATGCCGCCTCCGGTTGTGTTCGCGGGTTTGATAATGAAGGGACGACCCAACTGTGCAAGTTCCGATAACGACAATTCCACTTCCCGCTTGTGGTTGTAGGGAGAGATGATGATCGTGTAGAGTGTTTCGATTCCGTGCGAGCGGCAGGAACGATTCATCTTCATCCGATGCGCGATCGAGCAAGCACTGAAACTGCACTGATTGATTCTTCAAAGCTACGAGTGTCTCTTCGATGTTATGACGGCGGACGCAGTAGAGGCTCATCCCGCGGCGATGAGTGGTGGATTCAATGACCGACAAGAACTCCTCATCGAATTCCCAAGAAACAGCGCCCGCCAGATCGAATGTCTGTGCCATTGCAGATACGATGTTTTTCTTGACTGTCGAAGGCAATTCTATCACGCAAGCTTGTTATTCAATCACCTATTCGATATATTTTTCCCACATGAAGAAGCTGATTATCATACCGGTCATCGTTACAATTACACTTTTGGTCGGGTGCGCCGGCTCGCGGGAAGTTGAACAGAAAGACAAGTCCGAAGATCTTCGGGCACGAGCAGCCGAGAAGATGCGCGAGCTTAACCGTGACCGCGCTTTGCGGCATTTTATTGAAGGCTCTCTCTACGAAGCAAAAGGGGACTACGCAAAGGCCGTCCTTGAGTATCAAGATGCGCTCCGTTATGAGCAAAATCCTTCCATCTATTACGCCATCTCAAAAGACTACTCTTTGCTCGGCAAGCACGCGCTGGCAGCTCAAGCAGGAAGAGAGGCAGTAAGGCTCGATTCTACCAACATCACCTTTCGTGAAAATCTTGCTAAGATATACATTACGGCGTTCCAGCAAGACCTTGCCATTAATGAGTACGAACAGATTATAAAAATTGATTCGAATTATACAAACGGCTACTACAATCTTGCCCGACTCTATCAAACCAGCCGCCCGTTGAAAGCATTGGAGCTTTTTGAGAAGCTTCTGGATCGAGATGGAGACGATTGGGATATCCTCCTCCAAACGGCTGAGTTGTATAATACGTTGGGTCGTTACGATCAAGCTGCCGAACGGTATCGTCGGATGCTTGAGATTGATCCGGCCAATCGTGCGCTTCAGCGGCAATTGGCTGAAACGTACGGACGATCCGGAAATTTCAAAGCGGCAGTCGAACTGCTCGAAAAAATGTTGGAAGTCAATGAGAACGACTTCGAAGTGCTGGCAACGCTCGCCGATATCTATCTCGACAAACGTGAGTTTGACAAAGCGCTCGAGTTGTATGAGAAGATATTGCAAAAGGAAAAAGAGAACCCGGAAGTAAAACTCCGTGTTGGAGTGGCGTACTTCGGCCAAGTGCAACAAGACAGCAGTTTTCTTCCGCGGGCAAAGAAACTCTTTCAAGAGCTTTCGACAGAAATGCCAAACGACTGGCGCCCCATTTGGTACCTCGGCGCCATTGCCCTGACGGAGAAGAAAGATTCAGTAGCGTTGAAATATTTTGAGAGCGTCACTCGCTTGGCTCAAATGAACATTGACGCGTGGTGGTATGTCGGATCGCTCTATTTCGATCGCGGTGAGTATGAAAAAATGATCGAAGCGATGGAGCGTGCCAAACAATTCCTTCCACGGGAATATCGAATTTATTTTTTGCTTGGATTGGCTTACTCACGGCTGGAACAGCACGAAAAGGCGACAAGCAATTTGGAGCGCGCCCAC
>JANONN010000138.1:0-7770 GCA_031420835.1 Ignavibacteriales bacterium
GGACTCAGCAAACTCCCTCGTATCGTAGAAGTATTTGCCCGCCGTCTGCAAGTGCAAGAACGGCTAACGCAGCAGATCGCGGATACTCTCTATGAATGTCTCAACCCAGTTGGAGTTGGAATTGTGATGGAGGCAAAGCACCTTTGCATGGTGATGCGGGGAGTGGAGAAGCAGAATTCCATGGCAACCACCAGTGCCATGCTTGGAGTGTTCCGAGACGACGTCAAGACGAGATCGGAGTTCCTCAATCTGATTTCCCGTTCGACAGTGTAGCGCATGAAAACGTCTCGACAGCGAATAGTTTGGATCACCGGAGCGAGCTCAGGAATTGGAAAAGCTCTGGCAATGACGTTTTCAGAAAACGGTGATCACGTTGTTCTCACAGCGCGACGCAAGTCTGAGCTTGATTCCATTGCGAGACAATTGCGATCCGGATCTGGCGGCGTGGACGTATTTCCCTGTGATGTCCGAAAGGGAAATAAGGTTCTGGGCGTGGCAACGAGTATTCTGAGCAAACACGGGCGGCTTGACATTCTCGTGAACAGCGCCGGTGTGACTTCCTTCAAAGATTTCAAATCAACAACGATCTCAGAATTCGATCAAGTTATCGAAACAAATCTCCGCGGTGCGTTTGTTGCAACGAAAGCTGTTCTTCCTGCCATGCTTGCCCAGAAGAAAGGGATGATCATAAATATCATTTCCTTTGCCGCTAAAACGACCTATCGAAACTCCGCTGCTTACTCGGCGTCAAAGGCAGGGTTGGAAGCGATGATGAATGTGCTGCGTGCTGAAACACGCGAACGTGGAATTAAAGTCGTCAATGTATATCCGGGAGCGGTCATGACGCCCATGTGGCTCAAAAGGCACCGAAAACAATATGGCAACGTCATGGTATCCCCCGACGATGTAGCACGTCTCGTCTGTGAAGTTTCCCTCCAGCCTCCCTCTGTTATGGTAGAGGAGCTTGTTATTCGTCCACAGATTGGCGATCTTCAGGTGTGATGGATTGTGCAATGTGTCCCCAAAAAAATGGGGGTTGTTTTTTGTGATGTAATTTACAAATTGTTTCGAGACCCGCAAGGGGGCCAATCTACAAGCTCTTTTGCATATTAGTTCCCCCAAGGAATGTATAATCATAGTTAGGCAACCGCTCGTTGAAAATGAAGAATCTCTTCCTCATCGCATTTTCGATCTTTGTCTTTTCATGCAAGGATCTCCCGTCGCCTCCAGATCAAGACAACCTAAGTTTCTCACGGGAAGATTCTATTGAAGCGCGAGAACTAGCGGTATGGTTTTCAGGAGAGCTGACAGCACCCGATTCTATTGTCACAGAATTCCTTCATAGCCTCAGGCAACTCCGCGCGACTTTCAAGGATTCGAGCCAGTTAATACCAAATATCCAATCCTTGTTGGCCAACCGCTTCCTTACTCCTTGGGCAACAAAAACGATTTCGCTCAAATTTGATTCGTCCACTGCGGAGCTTGTTCGCAACAACCAATACAACGGCTGGAGCCTTCTCGATCCGTCAATTAGACCTGACAGTGTCAGCCGACCGTACATTATTCCCTGGTGCAGCGCGTTCTTTTCGCGCTTGTTCAATCCCTGGAGACTTGTTGAATCGTATAGCAAGCTCCCCGGGGTAGTGTATGCTGTACCCGACTTCCGTGGATTCGCGGGAGGAACTTATCCCATGTTCCCAGGAACGTACAATGCCGAAATGAGCTACATTTTCGTTCGGAATCACAGCTCTATTCCAGGTCCATACCATTACTTCTATTACGACAAAGGAAAACCGTATTATGCAGGAATCTTCTCGAGACAAGCCAACCCAAGGCCTCCATGGTGGGATCAAGCAAGAATCTCTATTGACAGTTTAACCGTGTGGCAAAGATACAGGTAACTAGGGCGGTTTTGCCTAACCTGACATTTCTATTGGACGCAAACTCTGACATTCTTACTGGGCTATTACAGATGGATTCTGCAATGGTGATACGATATTGCTATCAACGCCTCGATTCGGTATATTGCTGACGAAATGCTCCGGTCTCATCGTCTTCTTATCCTTCCTTTTTTCCTTCTTACGCTAACATCTGGTCTCTCAGGTTGCGCGATTCTCTCGACTGTGGGGGATGCCATTTCCGACGCTTACGGCAACACTGTCGCCTATTTCAACGTCTATTACAACGCAAACAGGACATTCGTTGAAGCCGAAGCAGAGCTTCTTGAAGCAGAAAAAGTAAATCGATCCAAAGGACTGCCGAGTCTTACAGAAGTAGGTGTTCCGACTCCTATCAAGCAGAAGTTCAACGTCGTTATAGACAAGTGTTCGAACATCCTGGCATTTCACTCAAATAGCGCCTTAGTCGACAATGCCCTTTTTCTGATCGGCAAGTCATACTACTACCAAGCAGAGTATGTTAAGGCGGAACGAAAGTTCACTGAATTGCTGGCACAATACTCAGGAAGCGACCTGAGATTCGAATCGCATCTGTGGCTACTACGTTCGATGACAAAGTTGAACCGTCATGAAGAAGTTCTCCAACAGATCCCCCTCTTCATTGAATCGGTTAAGAAGGAGTCAGAGTTAGTTGGGGAAGCGTATCTGGTTATGGGCTTATGTTATGAGGCAGTGAATGATCTTCCAAAGGCCATCGAGTATTACGAAAAAGGAGTGGATCTGGCCGAGAACGCCATCTTGAGAGCCGATGGACAAAAAGCTCTTGCGGATCTGTTCTTTAGGAGTGAAGAATATAAACTCGCAGCCACAGCCTACCTGAAGCTCCGAGTGGTGGCGACTGATCCTTACGTGGAATACTATGCCCTTCTACAAACATCCAAGAGCTATCGTCTGCTTGGTAACTACGATGCATCGTTTCAGCTTATCGATGATTTGTTGGATGATTTTCGTTTCAACCAATATATGGATGTGATCCTCCTCGAACGGGCACGGGTTCTTGTGTCGCGCGGCGATTATCAAGACGCCGCCGCTGAATATTTGCACGTTGATACAACCTACTCCAGAACAGAAGCGGGGGCGCGAGCAGCATACGAACGTGCTCAACTGCTTGAGGAAAAGGTTGGAGATTATTCGTCGGCGTGGGTTGCTTATGCACGGGCAGGAGTGGGAACAATTGCAGAGGTGAGCATCAACGGACGGAGAAAATCTCAGGCCTTCAACAAATACTTCGAGTCGAGAAAAGAAGTGGCCAGACTTGACAGCCTCATCGATCTCGCCGGACAATCGCGTGAGATCGATAGCACAGTGACACAATCTGCAGCACAGACGTTAAACGCTGACTCTCTTTCCAAACTACGCGCAAAGGTCCACTACACGCTCGGTGAATTGTTTTACTCCGAGGTGAGTCACATTGATTCATCCCTTTCTTACTATCATCAAGCAATAGATCTGTATCAAGATAGCGCCGTTACGCCGCGTGCGTTCTTTGTTCTTGCCGACATCGCTGGCATTGCTCCTGAAAAGTCAAGAAAGAATCCAGAGCAGTGGTATCGACTTCTTGCCGGGCAGTACCCAAATTCTTCATATGGAATCGAGGCCCGGAGAATCCTCGGTGAGTTGGTTGTCACAAGTCAGAAAGACCCCGCTGCCGATATGTATCGTGATGCGGAGCGTAAGGTTGAGAATGCGCGCTACAAAGAGGCTATTCGAGACTTGCAGCAAGTAAAAGATCTTTTTCCAGCATCTTCATTTGCCGCAAAGAGTCTCTACACGACGGGATGGATTTATGAGAATCGACTTTTGCAACCCGACAGCGCATTAGTCTATTATAAAGTTCTTCTCGAACTTTACGGTAACAGCCTGTACGCGTCCGCCGTCAAGTTGAAGGTGACTGTTCAGGAAGTCCCGGTTTCGCCTGACACAGTCCTAACAAAACCTGACTCTACGTTACAGCAACTAGTGCCTGTTGTAAGAGAGGATCTCGAAAAACCGGTTTTGAAACTGCCTGCCACAGGACAAACCACAAGTAGAAGAAAAGAATAGGAAACCTAGTGATCTCGCAACAAGACACTGTTGTTAGTTCGGTCGATGAGGTTGCCGAGGGAGTATTCCTACTCAAAGTTCGTTCCTCTCAACTGGCTGAAAGCAGTGCGCCGGGTCAATTTGTGAATGTGCTTGTTGGTGATGGCCGGAACGGACCTCTTCTCCGAAGGCCATTCAGCGTTTGCAGAGTGGACGGAGATCTCATCGAGTTGTTGTTTAATATTGTTGGAGAAGGAACGCGGAGGTTAGCACTGAAACGAGCTGGAGAATTGCTAGATGTCATTGGTCCTTTGGGGAGACCGTTTGGATATCGTGGAGTCTTTGACACCGCGATCATCGTTGCCGGTGGATTGGGAGTTGCCCCATTCCCATTCTTGACAGACTCACTCCAGAGAGAAGAAAAACAGATCATGACGTTCCTTGGTGCAAGAACAAAGAATCAAATTGCCACGATGAATCTGAAGAACGTCAAGCTTGCAACAGACGACGGTTCTTCCGGGCATCATGGCACGGTGGTCAGCCTCCTTGAGCAGTACTTTGCAACCAACGTACCGCAAGATGCGAAGATTTTCGGATGTGGACCCACGAGAATGATGAAGGCACTCGCGGAAGTTTCGTTCCGTGTTGGAATCGAATGTGAGCTTTCGCTCGAAGGTGATATGGGATGCGGGATTGGTATTTGTCAGGGGTGCCCGGTCGAACTTGTCACCGGTGAAACAAAATACGCGCTTGTCTGTACGCAGGGCCCAACCTTTTTGGCTGATCAAATCATGATGCTCTGATGTCCTTATGGTCAAGACCGATTTTACATTACGAGATGTTGTTTTCAAAAACCGCGTCCTTTCCCCCGCGAAAAGTCCGACTTCTCGAGGGTTGATGCGTGGATAGAAGTCGGACTTTTTCCTGGATCAAATCATAATGTCCTGATGTCCTCATGGTCAAGACCGATTTCACATTAAGAGATGTCGTCTTCAAGAACCGCGTCCTCGTGGCTTCGGGAACATTCGGATACGGGGATGAAGTAAAAGACCTCGTGGATGTAAATCGCCTCGGCGGTATTATCACGAAATCCTTGTCGTGGAAACCGCGCGATGGAAACCCGCCACGACGGATCGTTGAAACAGCAAGCGGCATGTTGAATTCGATCGGGCTTGCGAACATTGGCGTTCACAAATTCATCAACGAGAAGCTTCCGTATCTCCGTGAACTCGACACAACAATCGTCGTGAACATTGCAGCCAGCTCCATCGAAGAGTATTGCGATGTTCTCTCAGAGCTTGATCGCCACGATGGTGTGGATGCGTTCGAAATCAACGTCTCATGCCCTAATGTGAAAGAAGGGGGGCTCAGCTTTGGCACCGACTGCGCCATCACGAAAGAAATTACGTCTCGCCTGCGTCCGTTGACAGAGAAACCGCTTATCGTCAAGTTGACCCCCAATGTGGCTCATATCTCGGAGTTTGCGAAGGCAGTCGAAGAGGCGGGCGCTGATGCGATCTCGGTCATCAATACACTTGTGGGCATGGCGGTCGATGTTCGCACGAAAAAACCAAAGCTGTCAACTGTCACGGGCGGTCTCTCGGGTCCAGCAATCAAACCGATTGCGTTGGCGAAGGTGTATGAAGTTGCACAGGTCGTAGATATTCCGATCTTTGGCATCGGCGGGATCGCTTCCGTGGAAGATGCGATCGAGTTCCTTCTCGTTGGCGCGACCGCAGTTCAAGTGGGCACGCTCAACTTTGTCGATCCCGCGCTTGGGGTCAAGATTGCGGATGGACTTGTGAATTACGCAGAAGCAAATCGCCTCAACGATTTAGGACAGCTTGTCGGTGCTCTCGAAGCGAACGTCGAATTTTCTGTGCTTCAATCCTGGTTATAGCTCCTACCTTGAATTCTTTCGCTGAATCAATCCAATTCCTGTACGGGCTCCAAAAGCTCGGAATGAAGTTTGGGCTTCGCGGAATCAGAAAGCTTCTTCGAGCCATTGGGAATCCCGAACGAGAGTTTGTTTGTATTCACATTGCGGGCACGAACGGAAAAGGGTCAGTTGCTGCAATGCTTGCTGCTATGCTCGACGCGGCGGGCTACAGAACCGGTCTCTACACCTCACCACACTTGATCGAGTTTGCAGAGCGTATTCGAGTGAATGGAACTCCGATCTCTCGGAAAAGGATTACAGATCTGACTCGCCGCTTGCGCCCGATGATCAATCGAAACAAAAATACTTTCTTCGAAGCTGCGACTGCAATGGCATTCAAGCACTTTGCATTAGAGAAAGTGGATGTCGCGGTGATCGAAACGGGATTGGGAGGACGGCTCGATGCTACGAACGTCGTGAAGCCGCTCCTTTCAGTGATCACGACAATCGGCATTGAGCACGCCGAACTCCTTGGGAATACGATTCGGTCCATTGCGTTTGAGAAGGCGGGGATCATCAAGCGAAACGTTCCGTGTGTTACGGGTGTGGAGAGTGGACCGGCACTTCCGGTTTTCCGTCAGGCATGCAACGATCGCAGTTCACTACTCAGAACAACGCGCGAAGTGGAAGTCTCTGCGCACACAATGACACTTTCGGGTAGCTCGGTAAGCGTGCGTTGTGGTGGTATTACGTTAAGTAAGGCGCCATTGTCGCTTCCTGGAAGATTCCAGTTGAAAAATCTAGCCGTGGCAATTCTCGCTGTGGACCAATTGAACCGGGATGAAAAGCTCAAAGTTCCAGAACGAGCAATCCGCCGAGGTTTGGGCAATGTCCAAAAGCTGACAGGACTCCGGGCCCGGCTTTCATTGGTTCGCATGTCCCCGCAGATCATCTGCGACGTTGCGCATAATCCCGATGCCACTCGTTCACTCTCAAAAGCAATCATGGCGCTGGGAGTGAAGGAAGTAGATCTGTTGTTCGGTGCGATGAGGGATAAGGATTACCGATCAATGCTACGAACGCTGAAGCCGATAATTAGGAGGCTTATTCTTGTCAAAGCCCAAACAGATCGCTCTGCTTCACTGGATGAACTTCAAAGGGCTGCTACAAGGGTTGGTCTTCGCGCCGAGTCATTTGAGAGAGTAAGTGATGCTGTGAGGTTTGCCTTGAAGGACCCGAGGAGGAAGAAACCCGTCCTCATCACCGGATCCAATTTCGTTGTCGGGGAGGCGCTCGCCTTCCTTCACAGGAAAAAATACTTGACAATAAACCAGTAATCGGGTATATTGGCTGGTGAAGTGAGTTCAATTCTACGTTCTTCCACTCACACTTCATTCGTCTAATCCCCGACCCAAAAAGTTCAATCTGATCCTGTTCTCACAAGGAAGCAGTTACGTGCTGTATCCTCTCTTTTCATCAACCCTTTTCATGAGGTGTTCCCGCCATGGCAATGGACATTACAGAGCTCAAGTCCAAGAAAATCGCTGAGCTGAACCAAATCGCCAAAGAGCTCAACATCGGCAGTTTCAGCGAGCTTCGCAAACAAGAACTTATTTTTAAGATCCTCGAGGCACAAACGGAGAAGGACGGGCTGAACTTCAGCAAAGGTGTGCTGGAAGTTCTCCCAGACGGGTATGGTTTCTTACGGTCGGTGACGTATAATTATCTCCCCTCTCCCGACGACATTTATGTTTCACCATCGCAGATTAAGAAATTCGTCCTTCGCACTGGCGATACTGTCAGCGGACAGGTTCGGCCACCAAAGGAGGGTGAGCGCTTCTTCGCATTGCTTCGCGTGGAAGCGGTGAACGACGACCATCCGGATACCATCCGTGAACGCGTTCTCTTCGA